>JAQCKL010000558.1 GCA_027592485.1 Cyanobacteriota bacterium | reverse complement strand
ACCATAGCCCAAAATTCAAAGGGCGATCGCCCCTTTCCTCAATCCTTTATCATCCCATCGGCATCCCACCGGTATCCCACTGGCAAAAAGGATTCAGGAGGGGATCGCCGCATCCTGGGGGCGGGCGAAAATCATTCGGCCAGCGGAGGTTTGTAGGGATCCCGTCACCACCACCGCAATTTCATCGCCAATATAGTCCCGGCCCTCTTCCACCACCACCATGGTGCCGTCGTTGAGGTAGCCGACCCCCTGCTGCGGTTCTTTCCCTTCCTTGATCACCTTCAAGTCCATCAGGTCCCCTGGCAGGTAGTTGGGGCGAATGGCTTGGGTCAAGTCGTTAATGTTGAGTACATCCACTTCCTGGACGCTGGCCACCTTGTTGAGGTTGTAGTCATTGGTGAGTAGCATCCCATTCAGTTCTTGGGCCAGCTTCACCAATTTGGCATCAACGGTAGGAATATCGTCGTAATCGGCCCCGCTGATCACCACCCGGTTGGGATAGGCGGTACGGATGCGATTTAGCACATCCAGCCCCCGTCTACCCCGCACCCGCTTCTGGTCTTGGGCGGCATCGGCCACCTGTTGCAGCTCTTGCAGAACAAACTGGGGTACCAGGATTTGTCCTTCTAAAAAGCCGGTGTCGAGGAGCCCTTCAATGCGGCCATCAATGATGCAACTGGTATCGACGACCTTGGCGGTGACGGGTTTGAGGGTGCCTTCCGCCAATAGGGCCGATTCCATGCTGTTGGGGTTAATAATGCGCAGGAGCGATCGCCCATGGGTATCGGCCAGATTCATGCCCGACACGGCGAACAGCACACTGCCCATCACCGCCGTCAACGGCTTAATAAAGCCAAACTCGGCGGGTATCGGCAGTAAAAATAGCGGGGCCAGCATCAAGTTGGCAATCAGTAACCCCACCACCAAGCCCACCGCCCGGCTCAACAGCAGATCTGCCGGTAACTCTCGCACCTGCTTTTCGAGGCGACGATAGCTGGTTTGGGTGACCAGACCTAAGGCCGTGCCAATTAAGGCCCCAAATCCGCCCGTAACGGAACTGAGCCCCTCCAAGCTGTTGACTTGCTTGAGCGATTCAGCGGGCAAGAGATCCGGGGCGTAGAACCCAATCCCTGCTCCCGCGAATATGAATGAAAATACAATCAGTGCATCTAGCATTGTTTGCGGGGCTTATGTTTACGGGGTTGCTGCTTATGGGCCATATATTTGCCATATATTTGGCCAATTAGGGCTAAGGAATTTTATCGAATAGACGGGAGCACCGTCTTCATCACAACGGTTCCCTTCATCTGCTTTGCAGTAAATTGTCACACTTTACACCCAGAAGCCGTTGTCTTTTTCCCCCTTTCCCGTGATTTCCCAGACCGCAGCCCTCCCATAACCTGCCGCCTACATTCATATTCCGTTTTGTCGTCGCCGCTGTTTTTACTGTGACTTTGCGATCGCGGTGATGGGCGATCGGTTACGGGGAGAGACCTCTGGCACCATCCAGACCTATGTGGATACCCTCTGCCGGGAAATCCAGGCCACGCCGATGGCTTCGCCGCCCCTCAAGACCATCTTCTTCGGCGGCGGCACCCCCTCGTTACTGGCCCCCGCCCAAGTGGAGCAGATTTTAACCGGCTTGGATGATCGAGTCGGCATCGACCCTGGGCAGAAATTTCCATGGAAATGGATCCCGGTACCTTTGGGCGATCGCAGTTGCAGGCTCTGGTGGCCTTAGGGCTAAACCGGGTCAGCTTGGGGGTGCAGACCTTTCAAGATGAGGTGCTGGCGGCCTGTGGTCGCACCCACCGCGCCGCCGATATTGAGCAGGCGGTGGCCGATCTAAAGGCCGTTCAGATCCCCAGTTGGAGTCTCGATTTAATTTCGGGGTTGCCCGATCAAACCCTAGAGACATGGCAAGCCGATTTGGCGAGGGCGATCGCGATCGCCCCTAACCACCTGTCGATATACGACCTCACCGTTGAACCCGGCACCGTCTTTGAGCGTCGTTATCAGCCCGGTCAAGCGCCGTTGCCCCTAGAGGCCACCACCGCCGACATGTACCGCCTCGCCCAAACCCAGCTCACCGCTGCGGGCTATGACCATTACGAAATTTCTAACTATGCTCAACCGGGACATCACTGTCGGCACAATCGCATTTACTGGGAAAATCACCCCTATTACGGCTTCGGCATGGCCGCCACCAGCTACACCAATTACCAGCGATTTAACCGCCCCCGCACTACCCACCAATACCAGCAGTGGGTAGAAGCCTATGAGCACAGGAACGGCAGCCTGGATTGCCTGCCAACGCCCCCGATTGAACAACTCTTAGATCAGCTGATGTTAGGACTGCGGCTGGCCGATGGGGTGAATTTGCCCACCCTAGCTCAGCAATTTGGGGCCGAGGTGCTGCCGCGCCTACAGCGGGTGCTAATGCCATTTGTGGCCCAGGGTTGGGTGGTGATGGGATCTCCCGCCCTAGATCGCATCCGCCTCAGTGATCCAGAAGGGTTTCTGTTTTCTAATGTTGTGTTGGCTGCTTTATTTAATACCTGGGAGACTTCAGATTCTTAACAGTATTCGTCTGGCAGCTTTGCAGTAAAATTAGTTCTGAAACAACTCCTGTCCCCGTTCGGTGTTTGTTAACGTTCAGCGGGTTTAGGGGTTATTTTTATGAGATTTTCTGCAATACCATGGCCAAGGTTCTCGTCTCTGATCCCGTTGATCAAGCTGGTTTAGATATCCTCTCCCAAGTGGCGCAGGTGGATGTCCAAACTAAGCTGTCTCCCGAGGAACTCGTCAAGATCATCCCTGAATATGATGCTTTGATGATTCGCTCTGGGACCAAGGTCACCCAAGAAGTAATTGAAGCGGGGCAACAGCTCAAAATCATTGGCCGAGCTGGGGTGGGGGTCGATAACGTCGATGTACCCATGGCCACCCGTCGCGGCATCGTGGTGGTAAATTCCCCCGAGGGCAACACCATTGCAGCGGCAGAACATGCGATCGCCATGATGCTGTCCCTGTCTCGCCACATTCCGTCGGCAGATCAGTCGGTTAAAGCCAATGAATGGAACCGCAAGGCCTTTACTGGG
>JAQCKL010000557.1 GCA_027592485.1 Cyanobacteriota bacterium | reverse complement strand
CATTGGCCTGACGTATCTTCTTCTGCATGAAATAACTCGCCGAGCAAAATGCCCGGTTGCGTTAGCATCCAGACTGGCTGATCGTCTGGAGTGATCGCGGCCTTGGCGGTAGCTTCTCCGACGACCTCAATTTCGCTTTCACTGCCGTTTTGACGCATCACTAACACTTTCATTCTGTTTTGCCTCAAGTTCTGAATACTGCGATCGCTCACCTCCACCAGCCGCTGTTTCTTGGGTGGCAGCAGTTCACCCAGCTCCTTAGCCTTTGGGTTTTCAGGGAATGCCTCAACCACCGCCCTGAGATAAGAGAGGGTGCAGCGATGTCCGTTTTCCACCTTTGAGATGACGGCGCGATCGCAGCCGGTCGCCTCTCTCATTCCAGCAAGGGATAGATCCTCTGCTTCCCTGATCTGCTTAACCAGACTGGGTGCTACGTCTCTAAGGTGCGTCATTGTTGATCGCCTTTACGGTATCCCCGCTCAGAGCCAAAACACCTTCCATCCCAGGCACTACAAGAATCCTTATCCCGGAGAAGGTTGTAAAGTCCATAGAAAAACTGAACAGTTGATGTAGCGGTGCTTCAGCAGCCAGTTCGCTGAACTCAGCTTCGCCTATCAATAGGGCTACTGGTTGATTGGCATCCCAGGTTTCAGCAGCACGGATCGCCTGACAAACATACTCCCTAATGGTTTTGTCCTCAGGGAGTATGGTCGTCGTTGTCACGACTTCGTCAAGGATGTTTCTGCGCCTGCCCCCCAGCCTCAGAATTGCCCACGCGACAAGTTTCCGGGCGTGTTGATCAATGCCGCTCAAGTCGAATTCATCCTTCGCCACAAAGGACGCGGTCGTAACGCGACGCAACACCGGAAAAATCCTTTTCATTAGCTGTTGACGGTATCGACAACCCATTATGCCTGAAGTCGAATTTGTCGGGGATTGGTCCCAGGCTGAGGCCGAAGCGATCGCCACCTCGATCCAAAAAAGTTTGGGGGTGGGTGAGGGCGGCGGTGCCGAGGTAACCGTTCAGGACCTGGAAGATAACCCTGTCCCTGGGCTGCTCTCCAAGCGCCAAAAGCGGCTGATTGACCTATGGCGTGAGGCGGGTGGCCATGCCTTTGAATCGGCGATCGCTGGCAATGACGGCCTGGCCAAATCAACCACGGTAGATTCTGGTCATGAGTGCGGGCCTGACTGCATCCATGACTGGGATGAGGTGTATGGGCTCGGGTCGCTAACCAAAGCCGTTACCGGTGCCCTCAGGCGAGATGAAAAGGGCCGGACTTATCAGTTCAATGCCAATGGTCGCTGGCAACGGTTTGAGCCTGGGCGGGGACGGGGGGATATTGATCCAGAGCTGCGATTTTTCCCTGAGGATGGGGAGTTTGGCAAAGGCGTTTATCTCCAGGTTGGAGAGCCTAGCGGCTGGCTACGGGTGCGGCTCCGCATTGATGCTGTGCCTGCCGAAATGCTGACCGATGAGCAGTTTTATGAGCTAGAGAATGACCTGACCGTCTCCACCGGGTTGCTCCTGACCAATAAGGGGGTGAAGGCGATCGCTAAGACCGAGGGCGATCGCGTGTCCCTGCTGATGGTGCGCAACACGGGCGACATTGAGGTGATGGGGGCGATCGCCAACTCAGGCCAGCTCCCCCAAGGGGACCATACCTATCGGCTGGTCCGGTTTTCCCCCCAAGATGACAGCATTGTTGCCGATGTAGAGGTGGCACCTAGGGAAGTAGAGGGCTTAAGCAAGGCTGCAATCGTTGAGTCCAAGCGGCTGTTTGCGGCAGGATCGCCGCTGAATGGCTCTCCCTTGGTGGCCAGCGATGAACCGGTCCTATCCCGTCAATGGGTGCGCGCTGCGGTGGATCGCTGCAAGCTGGACGGGGTGAATTTGGACGGCATCAAGATCCGGCTAACCACGATGCGCCCAGACTTTTTGCCTGAGACGGCGGCGTTTTGCTTGCCCCGAGATCGCACCATCGTGCTGGTGGCCCATGACCCAGAGCGGGAAATTAACCGCCTGACTGAGATGCTGACCCGTCGATTGCAGGCGGCGGTCAGGGCTGAGGCGATCGCGGGGGATGAGGCCCTAGATATCCTCCACAAGGGCACCTGTCTGACCCCTGAATGGTGGCTAGAGATGCTGATCAAGCGCTACGCCGGGGCGATCCGCTGCTTTGAGGTGGGTTGTGTGATGGTGGAAAGCTCGCCTGAGGTATGGCGGCACTATCTAGGCTTATTGGGTGCCCGTGGGGGTGAGCATTGGGCCAATCGACGGGCGATCGCTGAGTGCATGGCTGAGGATTACCGAGTAGCCCATGACCCAGCCGGACTGCCTAATCTGGTGACGCTGCCATGGGATGTGGCGGTGCCAGAAGTGGCTAGGATGGCCCAAAACGAGTTGCTAGGGCGGTTAACTAGCTTTCAGGCTGAACTGTCTGAATTGATGGGCGATGACTTGGGCAAGGCTGGGGAGCGGGCTAAGCAAATTATGCGATGGAAGGGGCTGGCGATTGGCATCAGTCATGATCCAGGGGATATGCGCCATGGTCGCAAGATGAAAGCGGGCTATGGCCACATTCGGGGCAGTTATGGTGATGCTGAGGACGGCATGGCCTTGGATGTCTACATTGGGCCTGACCTGGGCAGCGATCTCATCTTCAAGATCAAGCAACTGGTGCCCGATACCGGCGACCTGGATGAATACAAGTATGTGATTGGGTGCTGGGACAAGGGCGAAACTGAAGCGCTATACCTCCAGCACATGCCCCAGCAATTCTTTGGGGGCGTGGTACCGGTGCCTCTGTCAGAGCTGGCACCGTACCAAAGCTGACAAAAGGGTAATGAATTACCCACTTTGTTGACAAAAACAGGCTGTCAACCATGCTTGATTTGTCAACTGTCACAGCTTCCGGCACATGCTGTTAACAAGCATATGCCCTGCAAACAAGTTGTCCGTTTTGGCCTGAGAAGTTAACACATGAATCACGCTGAGCTAGAGGCACTAAAGCAGCTAAGGCAAATTCCAAAGAGCGATCGCCCTGCCATTCAAATGGGCAAGGTGGCGATCGCTCCATTGGGTAACCCGCTGCCCATCATTCACCAAGTTTTGTTCATCTAATC
>JAQCKL010000556.1 GCA_027592485.1 Cyanobacteriota bacterium | reverse complement strand
AGATTCTCTCTAATGCCGTACAGGGTAAAACGCCAACATTGGTAGCAGGGACCTAGGTAGTTACGATTTGCCTTATAACTGTTAGGCGAAACCAAACGCTTTCATCTATGGCAACAAGTTCAAAGAAACGTTACAACACCAAAAAACCCTGAAAGCCTTGATCTGCAGATCATTGACAGATATTGTTAGCAACTAATTTAAAAAATGGGTTGCTATAGTGTACGCAACTCAGGTATAAACGCCTCAAACCGAAAGGTATTTCGCATGGATATCGCACCTATGCCGGCTCCCCTCGATATTGTTGAAAATAGTTCCGAAACCTGGACAGACGGGATTGCACCGGGGGAAAACTTGAGTCCCTTGGAAGATGCAAAAATACCCGCTGAAACGAGGGCAAACCCAACGGCTAAAGATAACCTCTCTTGGGAAGAAGAGGATAGTGACGTTGTGGTGCGTTATTCCAATACCGAGGAGCTGGCAGATTTAGCGCTGGCGGGATATCACAAGTCCATTACCGACGATGCTGTCGGTGCCTTTTTCAAGGAAATGGCCCGCTACCCACTCCTTAAGCCGACCGAGGAAATTGAGCTGGCTCGGGAAGTTCGTTTTCTGGGCCAAGTTGAAGAACTCAAAGAAAACTTTGAGGCAGAATTCGAACGCCGACCTAATCTAAGTGATATCGCCCAACACTTCCAGATCAGCGAGACCCAAGTTCGCCAAAAGCTGCACCAGGGTCGAGCGGCCAAACGTCGCATGATCCGCTCTAACTTGCGCTTGGTTGTGTCGATCGCTAAGCGCTATTTGAATCGGGGTGTTCCTTTTCTAGATTTAATTCAGGAAGGTGCCCTGGGGTTAAATCGGGCCACGGAAAAGTTTGATCCCGATAAAGGATACAAGTTTTCGACCTATGCCTACTGGTGGATCCGTCAAGGGATTACCCGCACCATTGCGAATGATGCCCGCACCATTCGCTTACCCATTCACATTGTCGAAAAGCTCAACAAGCTCAAAAAAGCCCATCGAGAACTCCGTCGAGAATTGCAGCGGAATCCAACCGAGACGGAATTAGCCCAGTCCTTAGACATGACCGCAGATCAATTACGCGGTTTGCAACAGGTCAGACGTCGCTCTCTTTCTCTCAATCACCGGGTTGGCAAAGGGGAAGATACGGAGCTGATGGAACTGCTGGAAGATGGTAGCACTCAATCTCCCGAAAATAAAATCAGTGAGTCGATGATGCGCCATGAAATCACCAGCGTCTTATCAGAAGTCCTCACCGAACGAGAGAAAGATATTATTACCCTCCGCTATGGTCTGGCTACCGGTGAAACCCACACCTTAGAAGAAGTGGGTGGGATGTTTAATTTGTCCCGTGAACGGGTGCGACAAATTCAGACAAAAGCTATGCGGAAGCTACGGCGGCCCCAAGTGGCCTCGCGCCTAAAGGGATGGTTGCGCTAAGTCTAAAAACCAAAACCTCTTTCAGGATCCAGAAACCTTAAGTTTTTTTGTGCATCTATAGGATCTCTGGTAACTGGTAACCTTGCCAACATTGCGATCGCCCCTGCTTTTTTATGATGGAGGGGCAGTGAGTCAATGGTGTGTTGAATGGATTACAAGCAGGACTTGATCACTACCATCCATGATTTAGGGTGTGATCTTCCGGGTTTAGACGATCGCTTGACTGAGCTCAGCCAAGCTCTACCCACAGCTGTCTTGATCCCTTCTTTATACGAGGAGCTAGAACGCCCCGCACTCACCCAAATTCGCGATCATTTAGCGCACTGTCGCTTCGTGAATACGGTGGTCATCAGCCTCTACGCCAATACCCCAGAACAGTACCAAAAAGCGGTAGAGTTCTTTCGCCCGTTACCGCAGCCCACCTATGTGATGTGGGAAAACGGCCCCCGCATCATCAATATTTTGACCAAGCTACAGAGCCGGGGTCTGGATTTGTTGGGGCATCGGGGTAAGGGTCGAGCCGTTTGGCTCGGCATCGGCATCGCCTCCCTGCAAGCCGCCGCCATCGCCCTCCATGACGCCGATATTGTCACCTACGATCGCAGCTATCCCCTCAAACTCCTATACCCCTTGCTAGAGCAAGAGTTTGGCATTGCCTTTAGCAAGGCTTACTACACCCGCCTCAGTACCAACCCCCGTCGGATGCATGGCCGGGTGACTCGGTTATTTGTCATTCCGCTGATTCGGTCCTTGGCCCAGATTTTTGGGGAGCTGGATTACCTGCGTTATTTAGAAGCCTATCGGTATCCCCTCTCTGGGGAATTTGCCCTCACCAGCGATTTGGCCCTCAATACCCGTATTCCCGCCAACTGGGGCCTAGAAGTCGGTCTCTTAGCAGAGGTCTATCGCAATATCGCCCGCAAACGCATTGCCCAAGTGGACCTGGGCATTTTTGAGCATAAGCATCAGGCCATTGGTCAGTCCTCCGATGAAGGGCTGCAGAAAATGTGCCGGGATATTTTTCAATCGATTCTGCGCACCCTGATGGAAACCGAACAGGTGATGATCACCCGTGATCATATGCGGGCATTGCGGGTGAAGTTTCGCCGCGAAGCTCAAAACCTAACCCGGCAATATTTTGTGGATGCGCGCTTCAATGGCCTGGACTACGATCGCCACCAGGAAGAAGTCACCATTGAGAAATTTGAGGAACTGATCATGCAAGCGGGGGAACAGTACTTAGAGGATCCGAGCGGGGCCGAGATTCCTGATTGGACAAGGGCCTTAGCCGTGATGCCAACCCTGCGGGAAGAATTGCAAGAGGCCACCATGACTGATATGGCCGAGGCTCAAGGGATTCTTTCGCAACCGCTACAGGCGTTTTCTTCGATTCCAACCCTGCTCGAAAATCGGTCCCAGCGGCTGGTCCAGCCCATCAGTGAAGTTAGCACCACCGCTACGCCTGGTTTGCACTAAAGACAAGCAATATGCGGCCTTGGTTCTGGGAAATGAAGCAGCGGGGTAGTGGCCCCCATTACTATCTGATGCTGGAATTCACCACCCACGGGGCTACCCTAGGGTCGGTGATCACGCCCTTGCTCACCGACTATAGCAGTCGCCAATTGCATTAAGACATAAGCTAGAAGCATTTCCCATCTCCGGTGAGTGCCAT
>JAQCKL010000555.1 GCA_027592485.1 Cyanobacteriota bacterium | reverse complement strand
AGGCATAGGTTTCACATAGGGTGAAATCCGCCCGCAGTACTGGCAATAATAATTCCATGAATTCTTCGCTATTTAAGACTAAGGAAGGGGTGCCCTGCAGGCGGCTTAACTTCTCACGAAAGGCCAGATCGGGCAGGTTGTGAATGGGCTCTTCAGGGCTGGGCAACTGCGGGGCACGATGGCCTGAAACGTAAAGATGAGTCGGCATCGGGCGACCATGGCGGCGGCAGTAGCGGGCTAGCTCAAAGCTAATGAGAGCGCCCATACTGTGGCCAAAGAAGACAAAAGGTAAATCGCAGAGGGGTTGAATAACGTTCGCAATTGCTGCCAGCATCTCATCTAAATTCTGTAAAGGCGGTTCAGTCAAACGAGCACCATGCCCTGGCAGTTCGAGGGCGCAAACGTCAATGCTGTCGGGTAAAACCTGGCTCCATGTTTGAAAGATACGGGCATTGCCGCCCGCATAGGGCAAACAAAAGCAGCGCAAAGAAGCTTGAGGATTTGAGGCAGCTCGTCGGAGCCAGCGACTGGGGTCGAGGGTTGTGATCATGGCAACACTTACATTAAAGTTTGGAGCTGTGAAAATTGGTGTAAGAGTTCATCCACCTCGGACTCAGAAATCTGATCGATCTGGTCTAGCAATTGCTGAATTTCTGAACTCTTGAATCGGGGTAAGGCGGTAATCGCATCCGCAGCGGGTTGGTTGGCGATTTGGTAATCAACAATCGCTTGGGCAAGACCTGCCACCGTCGGAGTATCGAACAGGCAACGGAGGGGAATATCCACCTGAAATTGCTGGCGCAGATGCACCATGATTTGGGTGGCCAGTAGAGAATGGCCGCCCAATTCGAAAAAGCTATCGTTGATGCCGATTGGGCTAATGCCCAGAAATGACTGCCAGATTTCCGCAACGGCCTGCTCTAAGGAGGTTGCAGGGGCCTGATAGTCGCTGGTTAGATCGGGGCGATCGTACTGGGGCCGAGGTGTCCCCGCTTGATGCGGTGATTTAACCTCTGCTGGCTGCCACTGCTGCTGACGAGCTTTGAGATCACCAGTAGAAACGATCACTTGTGGCATTGCCACATAGGCAAATAGACGCTGCCAAACAGCACTGCCTTCCGCTGGCGTTAGCGCAAAATCCGCCATGGTTTGTCCTAACGCTGGGTGCTCATCGGGTTGGAATCGCCATCCATCCCAGTTGATGCTCATCCAAGGAAAGGACAATATTTTGGACTGTTGCTGAGCAAAGGCATCCATAAAATAATTGGCCGCACTGTATGCAGCAAACCCTAATCCCCCTAAAACCGAGGCCAGGGAGGAACATAGCAGGCTAAAGTCCAGGGATTTACCGTGCAGGGCCTGCGCCAAGTTCTGTAAACCCACAACCTTGGCCTGAAACTGCTGATTTAGTTCAGCGCTGCCCGTTTCTGCAATCATCCGAAAGGCTTGTTCGCCCCCAGCGCCAGCAGCGTGAATGACGCCGTTGAGTGGCCCGAAGTGGGCCTCAGTTTGGGCGATCGCTGCCTGTAATTGAGGCAAATCAGCCACATCAGCGGCGAGAATCAATACTTCTGCCCCAGCGGTTTCAATGGCCTGAATCTGGCGGATTTTGTCACAGATGGGATCGGCAGGCGTGCGTTCTAAATACGTGGACCATTGAGCGCGATCGGGTAAGCCCCGGCGGCTCAGAAGCGCAATTTTAGCCCGCCAGGGCGCTAAGGATGCCGCTAGAGTCAGGCCAATATTGCCCAGCCCACCGGTAATGAAGTAGATGCCCCGTTGACGCAGCAGCGTTGGTTCTGGTGCGGTTTCTGGTAAGGGCATCGGGTCAAACTGCTGCACCCAACGGAGGCCATGGCGATAGGCCACAACCGGTTCAGCATCGACAGTCGCCAATTCTGCCAGCAACCCCTTCAAGGGGACGCTGTCGTTCAGGGCAACGTCCCAATCCACCACGCGACTGGTAATCTGCCGATACTCTTGGGGAATAACGGTACAAGGGCCGAGCAGCGTGGTGTGGGCAAGCCGTAGGGTTTCGATGCCAGTAACCTTGAAAACGCCTGAGGTCAGCACCGTTAGCTGTAGGGCATGGTGCCAACCGCACTGGGCAAGCGCTTGGGTTAAATACAGCAGGCTTTGACATCCTTGGGCTTGGATCTCGGCGAAATCAGCGGCTGTTGCCGTTAGGCTCCAACTGTGGAGAATCTGGGTGGGACGTTCATCGCCTAAGGCGTTGAGCAGAGCCCGATAGTCTTCAGGGCGATGGGGATTCACTGTAAAAGTGTGTTCGTCTAGGCATTCAAAATTGGCTCCGGGTTTGACTGTGATTAGGGGGGCGGGCAACTGTTGGACAATCTCTTGTCCTAAAGACGTTCCATCGACAAACAGCAACCATGAGGTTTCAGACGAGATCGCCTGCATGGCCGGACTCAGGTGCGATCGCCGCCACGACGGCAGATAAAACCAATCCGCCAGGTCAGGCTTTTTCTGAAGCTTGGGTGGAGCGATGTTTTCAAATGGCTGGGCTTCGACCCAGTAGCGCTGGCGCTCGAAGGGATAGGTCGGCAAGGGTACTCGCCGCCGCTGCTCATGGGCATAGAACCCTTGCCAATTAATCGAGACATTCGCCAACCAGAGCTGACCCACTGCCGATAGCAAACAGGCCAGTTCTGCCTGAGCATCACGGGGATGCCTCAGGGAGGGAATAATCGGCGTGGTTTTGAGGGCAGAATGCTGGCGACCTAGGGTGGTTAGGGTCTGTCCGGGGCCAACTTCCAGCAAGAGTGCCTGGGAATCACTGAGGGTTTGCAGACCGGAGCGAAACTGCACAGGCTGGCGCAGATGTTGGACCCAATAGTCTGGGTCGGTTGCCTGGGCGGGGGTAATCCAGGTGCCGGTCAGGTTAGAGACCCAGGGGATTTGGGGTGGTTTTAGCTCGATTTGGCTGAGCTGTTGACGCCAGGGTTCTAAAACACAGGCCATCAGCGGGGAATGGAAGGCATGGGATGTTTTAATCCGTCGGCAGGGGATTTGTTGGGCCTCTAATTGTTGTTGATAGCGGGCGATCGCCGCCACAGGCCCAGCCACCACACATAGCGCTGGAGCATTATCTATTGCCAGCACCAGATCTGGGGACAATGTAGCTACCACCTG
>JAQCKL010000020.1 GCA_027592485.1 Cyanobacteriota bacterium | reverse complement strand
AGACCCCCTCCACCAGGACGAACTGCCGTCCTGGACCTCGCGGACAGTGTTACTGGCTGTGCCGTTGCACCGATCGCTTCATCGACATTTCGTTACAGCCGTTCAACATGGCCGCGATGTTTGGCGTGGCTCATAGGGCCTATCAGCTTTTTTCTCTTGCCAAATGAATCAACCCTACCCCCACGGGGGGGCAATTCTGATCTGGAAATCTCTTTAACCCTGATCTGAGGGTAGGGTTGTTGACTGTTCAGCAGCTCGCTACCCCCGGATGCTGCGGTAGCGATCGCCCCGAATCCCTGCCAGCACCGTCAAAATTTCCTCACGGTCTTCCCCCAGGGTGCGGAGCAGGTGGGATCCCAATTCCATGGCCGCTTCAAACTCCGGTTGCACCACCTCCCGCGCCCCAATCTGGGTAAGTAGGTCAATTTCTTGATGGCTATGGGAGCGGGCAATCACGTCTAAATGGGGCACTAGGGCCAAAGCCCGTTGCAGCAGCAGGCGGGTACTGGCGGGGTCGGGCAGGGCGATCGCCAAGGCCTTGGCCCGATGCAGATGGGTTTTCTCTAGCACTTGCTCCGCATCCGCATCCCCATACACAAAGGGGATGTGCCGCATCCGCAACCGCTGGAGGGCCGCCTCGCTATTCTCAATGACCAGTACCGGGTAGCCCCGATTTTGCAAGATATTCACCAACACCTGACCCACTCGGCCATAGCCCGCCACAATCACATGGCCCGACAGGGTATCGGGAACCGCCAGCAGTTTGGGCTCGGCCAAAGACCGGAGCAACCGGCGTAGCACCGGCACCCGCTTAAAGGCAAGCATCAAGCGGGGGGCACTGCCCATCCAGGCGGGGGTGAGTACTAGGGTAATGGCGGTGGTGCCTAGCAGCAGCAGATATTGGCGCTCCGTGATCAGCCCCTGGGTAAACCCTGCCAGGGCCAATACGAAGGAAAATTCCCCAATTTGATTGAGCCCCACCGCCACCTGCAGCGCCGTCTTGACCGAGTAGCCAAACTGCAGCACAATCGGCCCAATGATCAGGGCTTTGCCCACCATCACCAGGGTGACTAACTCCAAAATAATCAACCAGTTATTGAGCAGCACCATCGGGTCGATCAACATCCCCACCGAGGCGAAAAATAGACAGGCAAAGGTATCGCGCAGGGGTAAGATCCGCCCCAGGGCGTGGTCGGCGTAATCCACCTCGGCCACCATTAACCCCGCCACAAAGGCCCCCATCTCAATCGACAGCCCCAATTGGGCGGTGAGCCAGGCCACGCTCAAACACAGGGCAATCACCGTCAGTAAAAACAGCTCTTGGCTTTCCGTGGCCGCCACGGTGCGCATCAGCCAGGGCACAAACCACCGCCCCACGGCGATCGCGCCCGCCACAAATACCACAAACTTGCCCAGGGCCAGGGCCAAGGTGATGCCCATCGTCTCCGGTTGGGTCAGGGCCGGCAAAAATGCCAGGATCAGACCCAGGGCAATATCTTGGGCAATCAATAACGCCAGCATCACTTGGCCATGGAGGGTGCCCGTCTCCCCCCGTTCGGTCAGCACCTTCAGCACCACCGCTGTCGAGGAAAGGGACAGGACCAACCCTAAAAACCCCCCTTGTCCCGGGGAGGTGACCCAGCCGGTCAAGTAGGTCACCACGGTCACCAAGCCTGTGGTTAAGCCCATCTGCCAGAGGCTGCCCTGCAGGGCAATGTTTTGCACCCGCCGCAGTTCCGCCAGGGAAAACTCCACCCCTAGGGCAAACAGCAAAAAAGCCACCCCCACCTCGGCCAGCCCTTCAATTTGCTCCAGATCTTGCAGCAGGCCGAGCCCCGCTGGCCCAATCAGCAGCCCCGCCAGTAGGTAGCCGAGTAAGGGCGGCTGCCGCAGCCGATGGGCCAAGAATCCCCCGATCGCTGAGCTACCCAGGGCTAAGGTCAACTCTAGAACAAATGTATTTTCTGATGCCATGCCCGCTGTGTATCCAATAGGTCATTCATAGCCGTTCATCAAGGGCAACTCATCCATGGGAGCTAACGCCTTCGCCGGGGATCAATTTGCACCATCAAGGGGATGCTGAACGGCACGGGATCGCCCCAGGACGGTCAAGGGTTGACTATCATTGCTGTGTAATGTTTGTTCACAAACACCTCTTCAAACAACGCTTCTACATCATCAATGTCTTCCCTGCTCCCATCCCACCAGCGGACCAAACTAGACCCTAGCAGCGATCGCCTCTTTTATGAGCTGCCCCGCTTTGTCACCCACGTCGATGACGGGTTCATCCAAAAGCTCACCGCCCTCTACCAAGAACGCCTCCAGCCCGGTAGCCGCATCCTCGACCTGATGAGTAGTTGGATCTCCCACCTGCCCGAGATCGACTTTGCCTGGGTGGAAGGCCATGGCATGAATGACCAGGAGCTAGCCAAAAACCCGCGTCTCAACCATTACTTTGTCCAAAATCTAAATGAAAATCAGACCCTGCCCCTCGCGGACAACAGCTTTGATGCGGTACTGATTGCCGTTTCGGTGCAGTATTTGGAATATCCCGAACGGATTTTTGCCGAACTCCATCGGATTCTTAAGCCCGGTGGTATCGTGATTGCCAGCTTTTCTAACCGGATGTTTTATCAAAAGGCGATCGCCGCCTGGCGCGATGGCAACGAGACCCAACGGGTCGAGCTGGTCAAACGTTATTTCCGCGCGGTGCCAGGCTTCAGTAGCCCAGAGGTGATTGCCCAGCAATCTGCTGTACCGGTGATGCTGCAATTGCTCGGCATGGGCGGCGGTGATCCCTTTTATGCCGTCATGGCGGAGCGGATGGTGTCCCTGGTCAACCCTAAAGCATCCGAATCAAGTCCATCTGCCTAGAACTGCGGGTCTATTCTGTGATAGAACTCGTGGTCTGCGAGTCAACGATTAACCAGCGAACGATTTACCAAGGCAAGCGTCGTGAACCATTTTTTCCTTTGGCCCCAAACTCCTGGATGGGAGGTAACTGCAACCCTTCACGCTGCCCATCGCTTTGGCCCCACCTTACCCAGTGGGAGTGCGTCCGTTGGGGATGTCGCCATCCCTGCTGTCTGTGGGGTGATGGTGGTCGTTTTTGTGATTGGGGCGCTGCGCCGGGAACTGGGGGCCGCTACCCTGGTGGGGCTGTTTTTAGGTGGCCTATTGATGGCCTTAGGGACAGTGACGCCATAGCCCCGATCGGTTGGGCCATGAAAAATGCAGCTGCGGCCTGACCTGTGAGCGCCCTATAGAGCCCATGCCGCCAAGCTGGCGGCATGGGCGGGGCTAAAGGCTTTTCACTTTAAAGGGTGCCGAAAGCTTTCTGCCCCCAGTTACAAATACTTCGCTAGCAGCAATCTCAACTTCTCTAGGGTGGTCGCCGGGGCCTTATCTAAGGGGGTAATTACGGCATACTTGAGGGCGGTGTGGGCCTCGGAGGTGGGCGGTGCGCTGTGCAATTGTTTAACCACGGTGCGAATTACCGTTTGGGCATTGGCGGCATTTTTCATCAAGTTGCCGATCACCATCTCGACCGTGACGCTGTCGTGGTCGGGATGCCAACAGTCATAGTCGGTGACCATGGCCAGGGTGGCGTAGGCCATTTCGGCTTCTCGGGCTAGCTTCGCTTCCGGCAGATTAGTCATGCCAATGACCGTGGCCCCCCAGCTGCGATATAGGTTGGATTCGGCCCTAGTGGAGAAGGCTGGCCCCTCCATGCAGACATAGGTGCCGCCCCGATGCAGATCAATGCCTGGCAAATCAAGGCTGGCGATCGCATCGGCAATCACCTTGGCCAGTTGACCGCAAACGGGATCCCCAAAGGCGATGTGGGCAACGATGCCGTCGCCAAAAAAGGTGGCGGCTCGGTTTTTGGTGCGATCGATAAATTGATCGGGCACCACCATATCCAAGGGTTTAGCGGATTCCTGGAGGGAGCCCACCGCTGAAGCGGAAATCAGATATTCCACCCCCAGGGATTTCATCGCATAGATGTTGGCGCGAAAGGGTAGCTCTGAGGGTGTCAGGGTATGGTTGCGGCCATGGCGGGCCAAAAAAGCGACCTTTGCCCCCTCCAGGGTGCCGACAATCAGCGCATCGGACGGAGCCCCAAAGGGCGTCTCAATAGTCAGTTCTTCCACATCGGTGAGGGCATCCATTTTATAGAGGCCACTCCCACCGATAATGCCAATTTTTGCCTGCGCTGCCATGGTTTGAGAAGGTCATAACGGGACTCACGCATGATAACGAAGCCCGTTCGGATTGGGGGCATGGGTGGGTTTGAATCTGGGGGTGTGAGGGTATACCAACGACCCATCCACCCTCCGACCCATCCACCCTTCTAAGGCGCAGTGACTGGAGCCGTGCCGTTCGCGGTAGCTAGGGCTTCGAGTTGGGATTGCAAGCGCAGAGAACTGATGGCCACGGGCGAAGCTAGGGGAGCTGCGGGCACGTTGACGGTCAAAGGTTGCGAGAGCTGCTGCACTTCGTCCAGGGCCACGGCTAACCGGGTTTGCTGCTCTAGCAGTTGACTACTCGATAGGAGATCGCTCAGGCCATTGATCAAGTTGCGGAGATTGTTCCGCAGGGCCGGATCACCGGTCAGCTCATCCACATCGGAGAGGACCTTCTGAGCCCCCTGAAACACATCCCGCGCCGACTCAAGGGTTTGCTGAATCAGCAGCAGGTTTTCCGGATTATTCAGAGAACCGGTGATGTCACGGACATCCGCAGAGGCTGCGCTGAGGTTGACTGCAGCGATCGCAGCATTGGCGGACAAGAGTTCCAGATTGGCAATGAATTCCCCGTCGTTCACAACGGTCTCTAGGGAATCCAAAATGCTGAGCAGGCGATCGCTGCTCTGGTTAATGTTGACCAACGTGCCATTAATACTGGCTCGATTGACGGTAATTAAACTCCGCACATCCGTAGCCGTCAGTTGAATTTCACGGGCGGCGGCCGCAGCATTGTCGGTGGCTTGGCGAGCCGAACTCGCCAACGGTTCCAATTCATCCTGGGCCGACAAGGTCAGGGTCGTGAGTGAATCCGTCAGGGTAATGACCTTATCGGTTACCCTCTCCACATTACGGAGGCTGGCCTTGAGGCTACCCACCACTTCAGGATCCGTAAATAGAGCCGCGATGTCCTCTGCTGACCGCAGCAGCGCCTCATAGCTCACCCCCACTTCCCCAGATAGGGTATCGCCATCGCAGAGGATGGCCGTGACGGCGGTTTTGCAATCTCCATCCGTGGGACTCAGGGCCTGTTCCGCATCGGTGAGCAGGTTCAGGGGCGTGATATCGACAGTGGTTTCCCCAATAAAGCCGGACTGATTGGCTTCTATCAAGACTTTGCGGGGAATGCGCAGGCCCGGTTGGGTAATATCAACCCGGATTTTGACCTGGTTACTACTGGGTAAGATGGAGGCCACCCGCCCGACGGCCACCCCGCGATAGCGCACCGCCGTCCCCACCTGCATACCGGCCGTGTTATCAAATTCTATGGTCAATTGGTAGGTCTGGACCCCTGGATTCAACCCCCGCAACCACAGCACCAAGCCCCCAAATAAGCCAACCCCAATTAGGATTAGCAACCCGACAGATCCCTCTCGAATTGCACGTGCCCGCATCCCATGCCCTCGTCGTTAGCCAGCCTGTACCGTAACCGTTTGTCTTTGCCTGACCCGCCCTTGCTTGACCTGCCCTTGCCCGTAGCCAGTGACTGGGTCAGAGCACCTAGCACCAGTACCCCAAATCACTGCACCCATATCAGTGCACCAATTGAATCGGCCCTTCGATACTGCCACTAAAAAACTGACGTATAAAGGGATTATCCGTGGAGTCGACCTCATGGACATGGCCGTTCCACTGAATTTGGCCTTGATGCAAGAATATTACCCGATCCGCCGTGCGCCGAATCGTGCTGTCTTGGTGGGTGACGATGATATAAGAGCTACAGCCGCGATCCTTTTGAATATTGCGAATCAAGTCTTCAATTACTGTGGAGGCGATCGGATCTAATCCCGCTGTGGGCTCGTCATACAGCAGCAGCGCTGGGCGATCGGTTGGATTTTCGGGGTTGGAGATAATGGCCCGAGCAAAGCTGACCCGCTTCCGCATCCCCCCGGACAATTCAGCGGGGTAGTTGTTCCCAATGTCGGGTAACCCCACCATCTCTAAGACTTCGTCTACCAAGCGGCGAATGTCCTGATGGGACAGGTGGGAATGCTGGTAGAGCAAGAAGCCGACATTTTCTTCCACGGTCAAAGAATCAAACAGGGCTGCCTGCTGAAACACCATGCCGATCCCCACGGGATCAGGGGAATCTTCAATTAACCCAGATCGCTGCTTGCCAGCGACTCGAATCTCACCGGCATCGGCAGCGAGCAGTCCCGCAATAATTCTCAGGATGGTGGATTTACCCGTTCCTGAGGGGCCAATCACCGCCAAGCATTCCCCTGGTTCGATCACCAGATCCAGCCTATCCAAAACTCGGTTTTGACCAAAGGTTTTAGTAATACCTCTGAGTTCTAGAAGCCGTTCACCGCTACCGCAGTCAGCGGTTAAATCAGGGGAGTCAACCATAGGGAAGGGTAAGCTCGATCCCGTAGCCCACTGAAGTGCAACGGATTAACTTTACCCATGCTAAGAAGAAATGGTTGAACTGCCTAGGATTTTGGCAGGTTGCTTAGGTTCGCTCTATGATCCCTGCGGTGGCAGAAAGGCCCCAGTCCTAACCCAAGGCTAGCTTTTCCCACGGGGAGGGTTGTCCTAAATTATCGATGTGGACCATGTTTGCCAAATTTCCCTTGAAGTGGGCCTCGCGATTTTTCCGTTGGGTTCGCCACGATACCCTCTGGCTGAGGCCCCTCACCCCTCGCCGTTTCCATACCATTGTGAAGTGGCTCGCGCCGGGACTGTTGGTCAAGCGCTGGATCTTTCTCAGTGTCGGCGGGGTCCTGCTGATTAGCTTTGGCCTGATGGTGGCCCTGAAACTAACGCCGGTGTTCTACACAGTGCAGTTTGTGGGGGCAACCCTGCGATTTGTCACCACGGTCATCCCCAGTTACATCAGTGGTCCCTTAGTGATCTTATTGGGATTGCTGTTTATCCTCTGGGGCCAAACCCGTACCCTGGGGGCCATCACCGAGGTGCTGATGCCCGATGGGGACGAAGACTTGGTGGATGTGCTGATCAATCAACGGCGGTTATCGCGAGGTCCTAAGGTGGTGGTCCTGGGCGGTGGCACTGGCCTATCCACCCTCCTCCGGGGGTTGAAGCACTTTAGCGCCAACATTACCGCGATTGTTACGGTGGCCGATGATGGCGGTTCTTCGGGACGTATCCGCCGGGAAATTGGCATGTTGCCACCAGGGGATATTCGCAATTGCCTCACCGCTTTAGCCGATGAGGAGCGTCTGCTAACCGAGCTTTTTCATTATCGGTTTAAGGCTGGGAGCGGCTTGGCCGGTCATAGCTTTGGCAATCTGTTTCTGACGGCGATGAATGAGGTGACGGGGGATGTCGAGCAGGCGATCGCCGCTAGCTCTAAGGTCTTGGCAGTTCGGGGCCAGGTCTTGCCTTCTACCCTCAGTGATGTGCGCCTGTGGGTAGAACTCAAGGATGGCCGCCGCATTGAAGGGGAATCGAATATTGCTAAAGCCAGGGGCCAGATTGTTGCGATCGGTTGTACCCCAGCCAATCCCCCCGCATTACCCCGAGCGATTAAGGCGATCGAGGAGGCCGACTACATCATCATGGGTCCCGGCAGCCTCTACACCAGTATCATCCCCAACCTGTTGATCCCTGAGATTGTGGCGGCGATCGCCCAAAAGCAGGTGCCCCGAATTTACGTCTGCAATGTGATGACCGAGCCCGGTGAAACCGATGGATTTCAAGTATCCGATCACATTCGTGCCTTAGACGCGGCCTGCGGTCAAGCCCTCTTCAATGCCGTACTGGTCCAACGCCGGCCCCCCTCCCAGGTATCCCTGCAGCGTTACGCCCAGGTCGGGGCCGCGCCGGTACTCCTCGATCGCGACACCGTCATTGCCTCCGGCCGCCGCATCGTGATCGCCAATGTCATGGAGGAATCTGCCAATGGAGCGGTTCGCCACAACCCAGCTCGGCTGGCCCGAGTGTTGATGCGTTGGTATTCCCGCACCCAGGACTTGCAGTAGCACAGCGGAGAAGAAAACCTGTTGAGTTTTGAATCGGAGCAGGGATCAGGGAGATATGGGGTGCCGGGGTTAATTTTCTCGCAGGGCAGTGAGTTTATGGCTGACCCAACGGAGTACCCCAACCGCGATCGCCCCTGCCATTAATACCCCAATCGCCGGTTGAAATAGAGGCATCCAAAGGCCATACCACAGCTCCAACCCCAAATCCACATTGAAGCTTCGCCCCACCACGGACGCGGCAAACCAACCAAAGCTGAGCAATACGAAAAATATATTGAGCATCAAGAACACATTCAAGGCATTGATGGCGCGATCCCACATGGTCTGTTTCAAACCCTTCGGACTAAATCAGTGGCTCTAGCTTAGGGGGCGAAATCGGGGAAAGCAACGGGTTAGCAACAATCCCAAACGATGGCCTTTGAGCACCCCTGGCTGACGCGGTACCGATCCGCAGGCGAGTCTTAGTCGCCAGTAAACCTGTCGCCATCAAAATCGAACTTTTACTGGTAGAATAAAAAGCTGCGCTGAGCAGGCGCTAAATTCTATTGCTTGCTGCTCTGGCCACCAACAGAATTCGAAACCCGTTTGCTCGTCAATCAATCTCTCGAAAAAAGCTTGTCTCCGATCACCATAGGTGATTCCCCTGGAAAATCCAGAAATCCCCTTGATCCCTTGAGAGCCATGATTCCGAGCACCTGCAGCGTCATCCCATTTGCCCATAGTGCGCGACCTCTGGGAGCCAACTATTGGTGTAATTCAGACGAACCCGAGAGCGCAAACTGTTTATTCAGGCAACCGGAGATTACCATTTGTAATATTTTTTGATACAATGCAACTTGGCTAGTGCATTCCGGTCTGTAGCTAAGCCAAACAGGAAACTTTCCTGAGTTGATTCAATGACTACAAAATTTATGCTCTTAGACTGGGCCCGAGCAACCGCTTTGGGATAGGGGCACTTCTAGGAGCTACGGCTTAATGATTTTCGATGATCTCGGTCTTTCCACAGACCTGCTTCGCGCTGTTAATGATCAAGGATATAGCGAACCGACGCCTGTTCAGCAGCAGGCGATTCCTCTGATACTGCAAGGCAAAGACCTCATGGCCACTGCCCAGACGGGTACGGGCAAGACAGCCGGTTTTGTGCTACCCATGTTGCAACGATTGAGCGAAGGCCGGACAAAAGGCCGTCGCCCCGTTCGAGCTTTGGTCTTAACCCCGACTCGTGAGCTGGCGGCTCAGGTGTCTGACAGCGTTAGCACCTACGGTAAGTATATGTTGCTCCGCCAAGCGGCGGTTTTTGGTGGGGTCCGCATTCAACCCCAAATCCAGAAGCTGCGTCGGGGGGTAGATGTTTTGGTGGCCACCCCAGGCCGATTGCTCGACCATGTTAGTCAACAAACCGTGGACCTATCTGCCGTCGAGATGGTGGTGTTAGATGAAGCCGATCGCATGCTGGATATGGGTTTTATCCACGACATCCACAAGATTTTGGCTTTGATGCCTGACGCACGGCAAACCGTGATGTTCTCGGCTACCTTCTCCAACCAAATTAGACGGTTGGCCGATGAGTTCTTAAATCAGCCCGCCGTAGTGGAAGTCGCTTCCCGTAATACTGCCGCTGAAAATGTGACTCAGCTGGTCCACCCCGTCGACCAACACCGTAAGCGGGAACTCTTGTCCTTTATTATCGGTGACGGTAATTGGCAACAGGTTCTGGTCTTTACCCGCACGAAGCATGGTGCGGATCGTCTGGCCCGACAGTTGGCCCAAGATGGCCTCAGAACCACTGCCATTCACGGCAACAAGAGTCAAGCTGCTCGTACCCGAGCGCTGTCTGACTTTAAACGAGGGTCAGTGCGGGTTTTGGTGGCTACGGATGTAGCCGCTCGGGGGCTTGACATCGACACTCTGCCCCATGTTGTCAACTTTGAGTTGCCGAACGTGCCCGAGGACTATGTCCACCGCATTGGTCGTACCGGTCGTGCTGGGAATGAGGGTGATGCCATCTCATTGGTCTCTGCCGATGAGTACTACATGTTGAAAAACATTGAGCGCCTCCTCAATCGGGACATTACTAAGGCTGTGGTGCCTGGCTACGAACCCGAAACCCCCATGCCCACTCGCTCATCCCGGCCTCGCCGGAGTGGTGGACGGCGCGGCGGCAATGGCGGTGGCAGCTACGGCGGTGGCGGTGGCAGCGGCCAAGGACGCTTTAAGGGTAATCGGAGTAATAGTGCACCGCCGACTCGCCGCTCTGCTTCCCGCTCGGAAGGCACAGACGGGCGACGTCCGGCCTCTGCAGGATCAGCGAGACCTCAAAAGCGGTCTCAAACTGTTTAGGAATCTGCACAGCGTCATGTCTTTTGAAGGGTGAATGCCCTTCAAAATAGGATGATCCCCAACAACAAACCCTCCAAGAGACCTTGGAGGGTTTGTTGTTGGGGAGAGATGGGGGCTAGGGTCGATTCTTTGGAAGAAATGGGCTTTAGGGAACGGCAGGATTCTCGCGATGGACAAGTCCTGCCAAGACGCTGCCATAGAAACGGGTTAGGGCAGCTTCGTCCAGGGGCTGGGTGGCGTCATTCCAGGTGGCCGCCACGCAATAGGTACGGCCATCAACATGCTGTACCTGGGTGGTTAGGTTTAACACCCCAGGTTCCGAGCCGCCCTTAAAGGCGATCGCCTGCCAATCACTAGGACTTGCCACCCCCGGATTCACCCCCATTAAGGGCAAACCGGCCACCTGATCCATCAGTCCACAGAGGTCTTGGGTGGAGAAAAACCACTCCACATCTAAGGCCACGGGCTCACCGGTAAAGAGACTCGTCGGCGGCAGCGGGGCGTCGGCCAAGGTGAATAACAATGTTTCGCGGGTAGCCGCATCTCCCTGACGGTATTGCGCGAGCAAGTCGCCATTGACGGGGTTTTTGAGGGCAAAAAAGGCGCGGGTGGTCAACAGGGGGACGTTGTTGGGGGCAAAGGGGGCGATCGCCTCCTGGCCCAGGATATGGATCAGGGCATCGGTGGCGGTATTGTCACTCACCGCAATCATCAGGGTGGCCAGGGTTTCTAGGGTGAGGTGACTGCCCACCGGCCAAGTTTGCAAGAGGCCGCTGGGCAAGCTGATCTGGTTGTCTTCGAGGGTGACCACATCGTCCCAGGCCATTTCCCCCTGGGCGATCGCCTGCCGCAGGGCTGCCAACACCGCCAACTTAAAGGCCGAACCCACCGCTAAGGGCTGCTCCGGGTTAACCGCCGCTAGCACTCGGCCATCCCCTAGCACGAGCAAACTGGCCTCCCCTGGGAAGGCGGCAATGCGTTCAGCGGCCTCCTCTAGGGATAGCGGCGGATCCGCTGGAGATAACAGCAGGCTGGCAATGCGTCCCTGGCCATCCAGGCTGATTTGAGCCTGGGCTGCACCCCGCTCAAAGGTGAGGGCAAACCCTTCTCCATGGGCATCCACCTGCCGCAAGGGGCCGAGTTGACCGCCGATGGTGGCAAGCAGGGACTGGATTTGGTCCAGGGGAACCTGTTGTAGAAAGCTAGGGGCAAACCAATCTGACTCGACGGTTTCTGCGGTAAAGAGCCGCTCTAAAGCCTGGGCCGGGGTGACGATCGCCGCTGGAACAGGTGCTTCCTGGGTTTCTGAGCCGATGGCTGCCTGGCTCAGTACCGTGGGCAACAGCGCCAGGGTGAGGGCGAGCAACAGGGACGTTAAGGCGATCATCCGGTTTACCAAAACAACAGCAGGTTAGCCGTGACCATAGGTTTGTAGCGCCAACCGCGCTGCCCCCACCATCCCAGCCTGGTTGCCCAATTCTGCCACGAGCAATTGCAATCCTTCCCGAGAGCTGGGTAAGACCCGCCGCTCGATTTCGGCCCAGGTGGCGGGCAAAAATAGATCTGCCCCGGCACTAATGCCGCCCCCGAGGATAATGGCTTCGGGGGTGAAGAGATAAATCAAACTGGTGATCCCCACCCCCAGATGGCGGCCATAGGTTTGCCAAAAGGCGATCGCCGTTTCATCCCCCGCTTCTGCCTGGGCGGCGAGGTCCCCTGGTTCGCAGCCGGTTTCTCGACGCACCGCCTGCACCGAGCAATATTGCTCTAAAGACCCCTGATTACCACTATTGCAGGGGGGACCCTCGGGATTCAAAGTAATCAGGCCCGGTTCAGCGGCAGCCCCCAAGCGACCCACAAATAATTTGCCATTTAAGATCACCGCGCCACCCACCCCTGTACCGAGGGTGAGCAAAATCACGTCTTGGAATTTTTGACCTGAGCCCATCCAGGCTTCCCCCAGACCGGCGCAGTTGGCATCGTTAGCCAGTATGGTCGGTCGCTGGGTTTCGGCCTCTAGCCAGCTGGCCAGGGGCACATGCTGCCAGTCCGCTAGGTTGATGGCGACTCGGGCGATGCGACCCGGGGCATCGGCGGGGCCAGGGGTGCCTACCCCGCTCGCCCCCGCTTCTTGGTTGGGATCGAGTTGGGCGATCGCCGCCACCATGGCGCTCAGCACTGCTTTGGGCGTAGACGGTTGGGGGGTGGGCACCGTTAAGGATTGCAGACAGGTCCCAGCCTGATTAAACCGCCCCAATTTAATGGCCGTCCCCCCTAGATCGATGCCAATCACCTGTCCCAAGCTAGCGCCCATGAAGCGTTCCGACTCCTCTGCTGACTGTTCTCTGCCGATATTCTCTCAGATGGGCTCTCGCTCATACACAAGTTATTTTTCCAGGGGTTGTCAGGAGAGATGTATAGCAGTCGCCAGGCCGGTTAGGACAAGACTGCGAGCCCCTTTGCTGCTGCGCTAAGGATCAGAGCGATCCGAGGTGTCCTAAGCAAAGGGGCCAGCGCTATATATAAGCGGCAGCCCCCAGGGAGAGGGATTTAGACTGTCTTCCATAGAAAATCAGGCCAAGTCAGACGGCCTGAAATTGCAGTTGCCCAATGGGGTCGATCGTTTCTCCTTCGCTAAAAAGGAAAATTTGGTACGTTCCCTGCTGAGGCAAAATGCAGGTGAGATGGTGTTGCCCTGGCGACGCTGTCAGGGTCTGGCAAGGGTTCAGTCCTGGGCGCGAAGACGCCTCAGATGGATTGACGCCTAGAAAATCCCATAGGGAAAATGACCGGTCTGCGACGGGTATGAATCCTGCGGTAAGGGCTGGTTCATAGTTTTCAGGGCTCTGAATGCGCATCTCAGCTTCTACCTCGACTTCGTTGCGATAACGGGTTGGGGCCTGCAATTGCAAGCGATCGCTAAAAAACTGCGGCGTTAAAATCGGCTGTTGCTCAAATTCGCGGAAACGAATGGGTTTTTTAAGCAGTTGCCAACCCTGCTGTTGGGGCAAGTGACTCAAAACCATCACCTCGGGTGGCACCATCAGGTAATCCGCTTGATACCCATACGGATCTGCCTGATCAACGTCATCCCAGGTGGTATCCACCAGGTACCAATTGCCCTCAAGCTTGACCCCATTCCAGGCATGGTAGGTCCAGTCGTAGTCTGAGGTGACGTACCGTAGGGATGGGGGAATCACCTCTACCGGGGCAAAGTCGCGGCGCACGTTACCCGTGACATAGGCCACATTCAACCCCATCGCTTCTCCCAGGGATTGAAACAGCTTGGCATAGCCTTCACACAAAGCCTGATGGGTCCGAAAGACCGTTTCGGCATCTTGCTCGGGACGCACCCCGCCCGCCAAGACCGATCGGTCATAGGTGACGCGGCTAATCACATAGTCATGGATGGCTTTGACCCTGAGGTAGGGATCGGCTTCCTGTGCGGCGATGTAGGCTGCCACCGTACTGATGCTGGTTTCAGCCTCGACAGGGAAGGCCACAATCGCGGGATGAAGCCGAGGCTGATCCGGCCAGGGCCAGGGAGAAGCCACCTCGGGAGGTTGGGGATTATAGGTTAGTTTCGCCGTAATGGTCTCAAGGGGATCCTGATGGATGGCGGGGCGATACCAGGCCAGGGCGCATAAGAGCCCAACCACACCCAGCCAAACATAAGGGGTTTTCAAGAATGGCCAGGGTGGCTGTAAGCGTTTTGCTGTTGGGGGAGTGGAGGTTCTCAGGCGGTGGCGGTATCCCAACCAGCAACCGGCGATCGCCGCCCCTAGGGCAACCGTCACTAACCCCCAAAATCCGGCGCTGAGGTTGCTCTCAAGGAAAGGGCCTGACTGCTTAAATTTAATATGAGCTGCCCCGAGGGTCGCGGCCAAGGCAATACCCGCGAGAGACACCTGCTGAGCACGGTGGTATCGCTGTCGCTGCTGACGTTTGCGCAGCTCTAAAAGAAAGCGATTTTCCAGATTATCTGCCATGGAACTTAATCTCAACCGGTTAGGGAGATGAAGTGCTGAAAACGAGACATACCTTAACCGCCTAACAATCCAAGGTCGTTTCCCGCTCCCAGGGGGTGATTTGGGCCGTGTACTGCTGCCAATCTTGATGCTTCAGTTTCAGATAGGAGGCAACAAAATCGCTGCCCATGGCCTCAGGCAACACCGAATTTTGCCCCAGGTGATGCAGCGCATCCAACAGGCTTAAGGGCAGGATTTTGGCTGCCCCTGCCGGTAAGGGGTCACTGTACATATTGTTGTCATGGCGGGGGCCTGGATCCCGTTTCTCAGTAATGCCGTCTAGACCCGCCGCAATCAGGGATGCTGGCAACAGGTAAGGATTTGCGGCCCCATCCGGTAAGCGAAACTCAAACCGGCCCGCTTCTGGGATACGAATGGTGTGGGTGCGGTTATTACCGCCATAGCTGATGGTGTTAGGAGACCAGGTGGCTCCTGAGGTGGTCACTGGCGCATTCAGACGTTTGTAGGAGTTGACCGCTGGGTTGGTAAAGGCGCAGAGGGCTTCGGCGGAGTGGAGTACCCCACCGATAAACTGGTAGGCCAATGCCGAGAGACCCAGCTCCCCCTCCTCATCTAGGAAAAGGTTTTTAGTGCCTTCTAGATCCCAGGCCGATAGATGGGCATGGCAACCATTGCCGGTCAGGTGAGAAAAGGGTTTGGGCATAAAGGTGGCCCGAAAGCCATGGTTCTCGGCCACGCTTTTGACCATGTACTTAAAGAAGGCATGGCGATCGGCGGTGACCAGAGCGTCGTCGTAGGTCCAGTTCATTTCAAACTGGCCGTTGGCATCCTCATGGTCGTTTTGGTAGGGTCCCCAACCCAGGGCCAACATGCCGTCACAGATTTCGCTAATCACCTCAAAGCGGCGCATCAGGGACTGTTGGTCGTAGCAGGGCTTGATTTGGAAATCGCGATCGTCCGAAATCGCCAGTCCCTCCGGCTGCAATAAAAAGGACTCGCACTCCACCCCGGTGCGGATGCGATAACCCTTTTCCCTGGCCTGGGCCAGCACCTGCTTCAGCACCACTCGGGGGGTCTGGGCAATGGGTTCCCCCTCTGTGGTGTAGAGATCACAGGGCATCCAAGCCACCTCTGGCCGCCAAGGCAGTTGAAACAGACTGTGGGGGTCAGGCACCGCCAGCACATCGGGGTCGGCGGGGGTCATGTCCATCCAGGCGGCGAACCCCGCAAACCCGGCCCCGCTATCGGCCATGTCATTGACGCTGCGGGTGGGCACCAACTTGGAGCGCTGCACCCCAAATAGGTCCGTAAAGGAAAACAGAAAGTAACGAATCCCTTTGTCGCGGGCGATCTCAGAGAGGGGTTTAGCCATGGGGTAGAGGTGACGTTAGCAAGAAAAAACGGTTAGGGCTGAAGCAAGGCTTGGACGGCACTGCGGATGAAGGCGGCATCGTCAGGGTTTTGGTAGGGGTTGCCCGCCCGATGCCCCCAGATCGAAGGAATTTCCCGATACGCTGCATGGGGAATCAAAACCGCTTCGGCAGCACAGTCTGCCGGGGTGAAGTATAGGTCGGTTTCGGCGGGCATGACTAGGGTTTGGGCCTGAATCCCTTGTAAGGCCAGGGCATAGTCCTGGTTATAAATGGGGTTGTTGCTGACATCGCAACGGAGCCAGGTATCGATCATCGCCAAGAGATTATGGGGGTCGCGTTTGCGGTAGCTGGCTTCCCAGGCTCGGGCTAGGTAGTCCTCCAGCGTGGGATACCCCAGAGGGACATACAGCTTCTGACGGTAAAAGGCTTGGGAGGCAGCCCAACTGGCGTAGATGTAGGCAAAGGTGCGAAAGCCGCGATCGGGCATTCCTTCAAACCGTTGGCCATTCCAGGTAGGGTCGGCGGTGAGCGCGGCCCGTAAGCTGTGCAAAAAAATGTGGTTGTGTTCGGTGGTGCGGGCGGTGCCGCAGAGGGCAACAACGCGCTCGACCCGCTCCGGGTGCAATGCCCCCCAGTGATACGCCTGCTGAGCGCCCATGGACCAGCCGTAAACCAGGGCGAGCTGGTCGATGCCAAACACCTCTCGCAGCAAAGCATCCTGGGCGCGGACATTATCCCAATGGGTAAACCAAAAGCCAGTCTCTGCCAGACCACAGGCCGGATCCGTACTGGGGGAACTGGAGAGGCCGTTGCCAAACATATTGGGAATGACAATGAACCATTGGCTGGGGTCCAAGATGCCATCGGGGCCAATCAACCAGTCAATATCGGTGTGTTGAGCCCCGTAGGAGGTGGGGTAGAGGATGACGTTGCGGCGATCGCCTGCCAGGGTGCCATAGGTCTGGTACACCACCTGGGCCTGGGGCAGCACTGCGCCACATTGCAGCTCAAAACTATTCAGGGTAAAGCAGCCAGGGGATTGGGTCATGCTACCGATTGTCCAAACCCGCTGACAATACGGCGATTCACTGCCAGATATCCTGAGTCGACATGGCTAAAGTGGGGGGCTAACTGCTGGTGAGCCTTGCCTAAGGCGTGGAAGGGAATGGAGGGATACAGGTGATGCTCAGCGTGGAAGGGCATATTCCACATCAGTAAACGGATCGGCCACAGGGTCAGGGTGGTGCGGGTGTTGGTGAGCGCATTGCCATCCCTAGAGCAGCCGGTATGCTCGGCCAGCAAAATGAATCGCAGCAGCGGTTGACCGATCGCTAAGGGCAGCAACCAATACTGCAAAAACCAAGGCCGCTGGAAACCAATGGAAAGGGCGATCGCGACGCCATAGACCGCCAATTGCAACCCGGTCGAGCGCCTCACCGCCGTTCGGGCTGAATCAGGGATATAGGGCATGGCGGCGGTCTGTCCCCAGGCCAGTTGCCAATGGCCCCGGAGCTTGCCCAGCCACCAGGGCACCCCACTGACTTGCCACAGATATGTTCCCAGGGTTTTAGGTTGCACATCTTCCAACTCGGGATCCTTGCCCGCAATTCGGGTGTAGCGGTGGTGCCACTGATGGTAGCGGCGATAAAAGGTGCTGTTGTAAAAAGAGAGCACCCCTGCCCCCCAGGCAACGGCATCATTCAAAGTCTGGCTGGCAAAGGCGGTGCGGTGGACCCCTTCATGGACTGGGGCAAACATCGTGGCTAAGCTAAACCCATAGACCACTAGGGCTAGTCCAGCCCACCAGCTAGGCCCTTGGCTCCAGCCTTGGCTCCAGCCATAGCCACTCATGCCTAGCACCGTCAGATGTGCTGCCAATTGCAAGAGCCCCCACCCGTTTGAGCGCTGATTTAGCGCTTTCAAGGCGGGTGTCGAGAGCAGGTGATGAGGACAGAGCTGCCAATCCTCGGAGGGTGCAGTATCTGGGGTAATTGTCTCAGGGTAGGTCATGGGTAAGCGTCCCCGTTCCTTGGCAGAGCACGATTCTAGAAGGCTCTTGTCCCAGGGAAATGTAGCCCCTGTTACGGCTTCTCTACGGACTTATCTGGGGGTAGAAGCGACGGGCGTCACGAGGGGAGCCCCGCTTGGAGTCGTTGATTGACCTCCACCACCTTGAAACGCGCTGGATCAAAGTCCAGCCCCACCGAGTTGAGTAGGGCCTCATAATCAGGATCATCAATGTCGGCTAACTGATCCAGCAAGCCTTCATAGCCCCATACCCCGCCACTATCCTCTGGGGGACAGGCCATGGCTCCGTCTAGGCAGCGAGGGGGCGATTGCTCTAGGGTGAGTTGCTCGGTAAAGGTGAGTCGATGGAACCATCCACTGTGTACGTCATACATATAGATGAACTTCGCCCCTGGTTCCAGGTTCAAGTTGCCGAGGGTCAGCCCTTCGGGATCCTCGGTGTTGGGTAGATCGAGAGAGCCATAGCGACGTTTAGAGACCGATGCTGGGGGGCGATCGCCTATCCCATCTTCACCCTCATCTTCCAGCTCAAAATAATAGCTGTGGCGGTTTTGCCATCCCATGATCAACTGGACAAGGCGATGGAGCTCCTCCAGAGTTGTATTGCTAGACACCTGGAAGGTTCGCCAGATTGAGGGCTCACTGTCGAGCAGCTCAACGTGGCAATGCCAGAAATGGTGAGATGCCATCGGCTTAAGGGCTAATTTAGCCTGTGATACTACGGGATACCTTACCGCCTATTCATAGTGAACTCGGGTGCTGAGCCCCGTATCGGCTAGGTAACGGCTCCAGTCTTCGGCAATCCCGCGATTATCAAAAGGACCGACAGCAACATGGGGACCCCGAGGGGACTGGCGGATCTGGACGAGGTGCCCTGGTGCGCCTGCATTGGCAATTTGCTGAGCCAAGCTCGACAAGTCCCGCTGGGCCCCTGGGACAACCACGTAATACCCGCGACTGTTGCCTCCGTTGGCCACCGGTGCCGTTGGCAGGGCATTGGACGGATAAGCTGTTCCTGGGGGAGTGCTGGGCGCTTGGCCAAAGTCCACCACTGGGGGGACGGCGGTGACCGGCAACGGGGGCAGGCCAGTGGTCGCCGCAGTTGCCACCGGGAATGCCGCATTGGAGGGATATACCGGCGGCGCTGGGTTACTCACCGCTGCCGTGGTTTGAATTTGAGCCCCGATGCCCAGGCCAGACAAATCATTCACTAGACCCTGGGCATTGTTCCAGTCATTAAAACGCCCCGCTTGGATGACCGATCGCCCTTCTAATACGGTGACAAAG
>JAQCKL010000019.1 GCA_027592485.1 Cyanobacteriota bacterium | reverse complement strand
TAATTCTCAATCAATGCAGGGGAGGCTGACTCAAGGCGATTTTCTCACTATTTCCGATAAGGTCTACTGTTTATGAACCTCATTCAACTGCTGCTACGCACCTCTCCCATGGCCATGGCCGTTGCGATTTTAGCTGGTGGGCTCAGTGGCGGCGGTAGCGCTCGTCTAATTGCTTTGGTCAATGAGGTGATCGGGGGTCGCCAGGAGATAACAGCCCCCTTCCTATGGGGGTTTCTGGGGTTATTTGCCGTTGTTTTAGGGGCAGGCTACCTATCACAGCTATTGCTGATTCACTTGGCGCAAGGGGCGCTCTTTGATTTGCGCTTAGTCCTGGCCCAAAAGCTATTGGACTGCCCGCTACGACAGCTTGAGGATTTGGGCGGTCATCGCCTGTTTGCCGCCCTCACAGCCGATATTGAGGCCATTGCTGCCGCATTTACGGTCGTGCCCTTTCTTTGCATCGACTTAGCGATCGTGGGGGGGTCTCTGATGTATCTGGGTTGGCTATCGCTACCGTTGCTGATGCTGATGCTGATGTTTTTAGCCTTAGCGACGATCACCTACCAGCTCATTGCCCAACGGGCTAGGCGCTTTTTAGTGATTGCCCGCGAGGAGCAAGGTCAGCTATTTAAACATCTGCGGGGCATTATCCATGGCATTAAGGAACTCAAGTTACACCAACAGCGGCGACAGGTTTTTCTGGCCGATGAGCTGCGTCAAACGGCAGCCTCCTATCGTCGCTCTAATGTGCTGGGCATGGGCATTTTTGCTGGAGCCGCCAGTTGGGGACAGCTAATCTTTTTTGTGGTCATTAGTGTCTTTTTGTTTGTTGTCCCCCAATTTTCCGCCCTGGAGATGGCACTAATTTCCAGTTATATTCTGACCATTATTTATCTGAATGGCCCCCTCGAAAATCTAATGCGGCGTTTACCTATTCTTAGTCGTGCTAGCGTCGCCCTAGATAAGGTTGAGTCCTTTGGGTTTATGCTAAATCAACATCAAGAGCCTCCCAGCCTTCAAGATCTCACCCCTACTTGGCAAACTCTAGAACTTAAGAATGTAACCTACTGCTATGACCGGGGAGATGATACACCTCCGTTCACTGTCGGACCTATCAACCTGTCATTTATGCGGCCCGAAGTAGTGTTCTTAATTGGGGGTAATGGTAGCGGTAAGTCAACCTTGGCAAAGTTGGTGACGGGGCTGTATCCGCCTAGTTCAGGGCAGATTATGCTAGATGGTAAAGACATCAGCGATCGCAATCGGGAAGCCTATAGGCAACAATTTTCCGCCATTTTTGCTGATTTCTACCTATTCGATCGCCTGCTAGCCCTAGATAGCCCTAGACAGATTGAACAGGCTCAAAACTATTTGATTGCCCTCCAGCTTGACCACAAAGTTCATATTCGAGCTGGGGAACTCTCTACCATCGATCTCTCCCAGGGGCAGCGCAAACGCCTAGCGCTGTTGACAGCCTATTTAGAAGATCGCCCTGTCTATCTGTTTGATGAATGGGCTGCGGATCAAGATCCCCAATTTAAGTCAGTGTTTTATACTCAGATTTTGCCTGAATTAAAGCGTCAGAAAAAATTAATTTTAGCCATCACCCATGACGATAAATATTTTCACTTAGCTGACCGTATTTTGAAATTGGACAATGGCCAACTGGCGGCCCATTCAATGGCTCAATTTATGCCTTGATGATCAGGTCATCACTGATGCTCAGAAGAAGAGCAACTGATCGATATTCTTTCATGTCTCAACAACCTCAATTTTGTCAAGCCGAATGTTTTTTGTCGAGCCGACTAGTTTAAATCCTGGAGGAGTAAAACCCATGCTAAAGGGATTTCGGCACCTCAGGAGGGTCCTGCTGGCGGTTTTCGCCTTGGTCCTGGTTGTAGCCTGTGGGGGGCCATCTCAACCAGTCATTCCAGAGGGAGGACGCACCCTTGCGACTGCCATGGGGGAGGTCATCGTCCCCCAATCCCCTCAGCGGGTCGTGGTGTTAGCCCAGAGCGCCCTTGATAATGCCCTGGCTTTAGGGGTTAAACCCATTGCATCCACCTATGCTGGGTTTCCCCAGCGCGCTGACTACGGTAATTTCCCTGACTATTTGATGGATAAAACGGAGGGCATGGCCAATATTGGCCATGCCTCTCAACCCAATTTGGAGGCGATTCTGGCGCTCCAGCCTGACCTGATTTTGAGTAATGTAGATGACCATCGCGCGTCCTATGATCTCCTTTCCCAAATTGCGCCTACTGTGCTGGTTGAAACCCATGCCGATGCCTTGAGTACCTATGCTGCTGCCCTGGGCAAAACCGAGCAGAGTGAAGTCCTGATTCAAGCTTTTCAAGCCAGAATTCAAGATTTTCGACAGCAGATGGGCGATCGCCTCAACACGACCGAGGTTTCGGTGCTGCGCTTTCGACCCAATCAAGTTCGTCTGTACATGAAAGATTCTTTCTGTGGCTACCTACTAGAGCAGGTGGGGCTGCCCCGTCCGCCGTCCCAAGATAAAGACAAACTGTATGAAACCGTCAGCCTAGAGGCAATTCCGGCCATGGATGGAGACGTGATTTTTTACTTTCAAGACAATCCCCAAAACTCCATGGTGGAGAAGGTTACAACCCACCCCCTCTGGAAACAACTCAACGCTGTGCAACAGGGGCGGGTTTATCCAGTATCTTTTGATGCCTGGTTCTTAGGCAACGGCATCTTGGCGGCCAACGCTGTGTTAGACGATTTATTCAAGTACTTAATTGACGCCCCGGTATGACTTCGACTCAGACGATTACCACGTGCCCTGATATGGATCTCTGTGCTGTATTTTCTAAGCACAGTGGTGAAGATCCTGTAGGATCGGCCCCGGAATGCGATCGCTACTTGATTGTGGAAGTGCCCATGCCTTGGGGACGAAATGTGCTTCAAAGCGATAACTTTCCTGCGGGTTTGCTGCCCGTGTTAGCGGCAGCTGCGGCCCGCAGTCAAAAGGGGCGTTGTTTAGCGATCGCCCCTGACCCCAAATACCACAAACCGGGCTATCGCCGCATTCTCTACTTTCAGCGCCCTGGGGAACAGTTTGCCGCCTATGACAAACAAGAATTCTGGTTGCCTGAGGACCTAGTGGTGCCGTTGGTGAAAGCCCTGGCAACACCCGCTGATTTGGTCGCTTTTGAAAGCTATCGCCAACCAGCCACCACACGCGACTTTCTGATTTGTGCCCATGCCGAACTGGATATCTGCTGCGGTCGATTCAGTCGCCCTGTATACGACACCCTCAAAACCCACGCCCAGCCCGATACAGTCAGAGTCTGGCGCACCAGCCACATCGGCAGCCATCGCCTTGCCCCGACTCTGATTGACTTCCCCGAAGGTCGCTATTGGGGACATTTAGAACCCCATACGTCGCACCCTTTAGTGCAGCGAGATATCCCCATGGCTGATCTGAAGTCCTACTATCGCGGATGGGCAGGGTTGCCGCCCCTAGCACAAATCGTGGAGCGGGAAATTTTTATGCAGTTGGGCTGGGACTGGTGCCATTATCGCCAGTCGGGTCGAGTATTAGCCTTGGATGACGCCAGTTCCCAAGCCCAAGTGCAAATTGATTTCACCAGCCCTGGGGGAGACACAGGCAGCTACCAAGCTACGGTAACGGCCCATGGCACAGTCACGACCTTACATAATTCAGGCAAAGGCGACTTCAGCCCAACTAAGCAGTACCGGGTTAGTCATTTAAGGCGGCTGTAAGTAGAGGAACCGAATGAATTGTGAGAAGGGGTTTGGAGGCAACGCCCCCAAGCGGGGGTTCCCAAACCCCTGCACCCCATCATCATCTTCAACGTAATATCAAGTCCGATTGCTTACCCGTGAATAAAATTCCTGAAACCCTTGCGGGGGTAGGCATTACTATTGTGGGCGATTAGCAGGACTTCATATAATTGCGCCCAGCCACTTACATTCAGAATGATATTTGCAAAACTGAGATGCACCCTCCCCATCCTTTATTGAAGCCGACGACTGGTGGCTTCGAGCTTGCGACGACTGTGTTGGGTGAGTGCTGTCCGTAATCGCTGCGTCTGGTTAACGATAAACGTATCAAAGGCCCGATTAACTTCATCTATCGAAAGATTGGGGGACTCGACCATCAGCGTTAACAGCATGTCATAGGCCTGTATCCAACGGGTAATCGTGGCGTCTTCAAATCGGCTATTGCGGTAAACGGCTGTCAAATGGAGTCCATCTTCGACCTCGCTCAAATGCCAAGTCAAGTCCCAGCGCCCATGGGTGGGCACCTGTGGCTTTGCCTGTACAGTTAACCCCTCAAAATCAGGAACGGTCAAGGCCGGATCCAGATTAAAGAATGCTGGCACAATCGGCTGGAGCGCATCGGTCGCGCGGGATGAAGATCTACCCCCATGATGTTTTGACCAACGGACCCACTGACTTAAGGAATAGTCGGTATGGTCATAGCATTCCAGCAACGTCGTGCGAATCTGATGCAAATAATCCCCGAGGGATTGCCCAACTCGAAGCTGGCTATATACCGGCAACACCTTCACACAGTGAGCCACCAGCCGCGACCAGCCTGACTGCCCTTGGCCTGCGACAGAAATGCCGACCATAAGCGCCTGCACTTGACTCCAACGATGCAGCAGCAGACAAAATGCCGCCAGGAGCGTCATAAAGGGCGTGCAGCCCTGCCGACGACTCCAGTGTTGAAACCGCTGATAACGTTCAGGAGACCATTGCCAGGATTGGGAGGTGCTTTGATAGGTGGATGAGGGGGGGCGATCGCCATCCCTTGGCAGGTGCCATTGGGGCATCGGTAATTGTTGCCAATAAAGGGCATCCGTAGCCGTTACTTGACTAACTTGCTGAATATAATCCCCATAGGAGGCCGCTGGTGGCAGGGTTTCGAGCGCCTTTGGAACCACTGCCGCCTCTTCAAGCGCTGCATCCTGAATGGCTCTGTTGTATAAGCTACTCAGCTCTTCTAATAAAACCTGAATCGACCAACCGTCCACCACAATATGGTGAACCGTAAACACCAAGCCATGGTGCTGCTCAGCCAACTTCAAGCCATGTACCCGTAGCAGGGGCGGCTGGGTCAGGTCAAAGGGTTGCTGCTGCTCTCTTTTCAGCCAGTGCTGAACCTTGGCCGTCTGCTCCTTGGGGGGAACGCCACTTAAGTCAATTAACGGCAGCGTGAAATCCAGATGCGGCACTATCCGCTGCGTTGTCCCTCCCCAATCAATGCTAGTCCGTAGGGCACCATGACGGTTAATCAGCGCCTGCAAACTCTGATTGAGAGCAGACCCCTGAAGGGGTCCCTGTAGGTCTAACCACACGCATTCTGTATAGGCAAGGGAGGCTTCAGAATTGAGCTGCGTTAATAGCCAAATCTCTTGCTGGCTTGCGGTCAGCGGCAGCTCGTGCCCTGCCGCTAAGGGCTTTCCCGGCAGAAAGCCTCCCCTTTGCATTTGCATGACCGCCCCTTGGACAGCCTCAACAATGCGCTCAATATCAGCATCGGTATGGGCTGTGGAGAGAAAGCAATTGCGCCCCTCCCACACGTAAATTCCCTGCTGAATCAGATGATAAAACAGCAGATCATAGTTGCCAGTAAAGGAAAAGCGAAAGAGTGAGCCAAACTGCACAATGCGGATGGGCACTTCAGTTTGGTCGAAAAAGGCATTGAGCTGCTGGGCTAATGATTCGGTGCGTCGGTTGAGCTGGGTTTGTAGGTCTGCCCCCTGTTGCTTGAGATGCAGCAGTACGGCTTTAGCCGCAGCCAGGGCTAGGGGCGGTTTGCAGAATGTCCCGGCAAAGAAAGTGCGCTCAGCACCAGGATACGAGTCATCACCATAGTTCCATAGGCCGCCATCGATGCCATCCATATATTCAGCCTTGCCAGCAACAATGCCGATGGGGATGCCTCCCCCTAGCACTTTGCCGTAGGTAGCCAAGTCGGCTTCCACCCCAAACCAAGCCTGTGCCCCCCCAGGATGAATGCGAAAACCCGTAATAATTTCATCAAAGATGAGCGCCACCCCCTGGGCTTCGGTGATGTGGCGCAGTTCCTGGAGAAATTCGCGCGGTTGTAAGTCAGGGCGACGGCTTTGCACTGGCTCTACCAATACCGCCGCTAGCTCAGAGGCGCGTGCTTGAATGACGTCGAGGGCGCTGGGGTTACCGTAGGGCAGCACCAGTACATCGGCCACCATGCCAGGGGTAATGCCCGGAGCCAAGGGGACAGCCGTGGCATCGCCGGCTGATCTAGCCAGCACCCCATCAAAGTGGCCGTGGTAAGCGTTTTCAAATCGCACAATCAGACGGCGACGGGTGGTGGTGCGGGCGAGGCGCAAGGCCGTCATCACAGCTTCTGTCCCGGACTGGGTAAAGGTGACCCTTGCCATTCCCGTCATTTCATGGATGAGTTTGGCCACCTCTCCCGCAAGTTCTGCTTGGGGACCAATTTGGATGCCGCGTTGAAGCTGGGTTGTGATCGCTTGCTGAATAAACTCGGGTCGGTGGCCAAATAAATGGACCCCAAACCCCATGGTGAGATCAATGTATTCATTCCCATCAACATCCCACAGCCGAGCCCCTTCGGCATGGGTCCCCACAATTGGATAGAGCATTTCTTTAATCGATGGCCGAAATCCGGCACAGGCACGACCATCCGCCAGATAGGGATGGCTAACCTGCTTGCGACGTTTTGACTCAGCAGTGCGCTGGGTATAGCGCTGGATGAAATCTTGTAGATAACGCTGTTGTGGGTCTGTCAAAGATTGATGTATCGGTGGCGCAATCGGCTGGGGGTGAGTGGGCTGGGGGGCTGGGGGCTGCCCTGTAGACGCTGGGGGGACACTTTCTGTCACCGGGGATTGCCCGCTCCCCTGGGTATGGTGCAGTAGATTGAGCTGGTGCGTCATCAACTGCATTTGCTGTGTGACGATTCGCTCTAGGGCAGTGGTTGACATTGCGGAGCGATGCGTCATCTCTGTGGGTATTGTCGGAACATGAGCCGTCAGCGGCGGTGCCCCTGGCTCGGGGCGGGCAGGCTGAGGGCGGGCGGGCTGAGGAACTGAAGCAGAATGTGTCTCGGCAGTCCCGTTAGGGGCAGCGGTAACCGACTGGCTGGGGCGCTGGGCAATTTGTTCAGCAATAAAATGGGCTAAAGCTTCTAAGGTTTGCAGATCTTCAAAGAACTGACGGATCGTGACCGTGACCCCAAAGCGAGCCTCAATGGCCTGCACAGCCTCAATAAGCACAATCGAATCAGCCCCCATTTCCAAAAAAGGCGATTGGGGATCAACGGTGTCTGGCGAAACCTGTAGCAGCTTTGCGACTAGAACCTGCAATTCTGTTTGCACCTGGCAATCGGCTGGGGGCGGGGCCAATGGCTTAGCTGTATCAACCGGGGCAGATGGGGTTGGGGAAGTAGGCATTGACTGAAACCAATAGGACTGACGTTGAAAGGGATAGGTGGGCAGGGCAATGCGCTGCCCCTGAGCTTGATCGATGGCCACCCAATCGATAGGCAATCCACGCACCGCTAGATGACTCAGGGTTTGCATCATGACAAGCTCATCGTCCTGTCCCGGTGCTAGCGAAGGCAGCCAGGGCTGGGTCGCCTCGGGATGTTGGCGGCGGGCGATGCCCAACAGCATCGGTTGGGGACCGATTTCGAGCCACATGCTGGGCTGATGGTGAGCGAGCGTTGCTAGACCAGCCGCAAACTGTACCGGTTGGCGCAGATGCTGACACCAGTAGTTGGCATCTGGGGCAACGGTCATGGGCTGACCCGTCAGGTTGGAAATGAGTGGAATTTTGGGGGCTGAGTAGGTAATGGTTTGGGCCAATGCCGCAAATTCCGCCAGCATGGGCTCCATCAGGACGGAATGGAAGGCGTGGGAAACAGCGAGGGGACGGCTGCGAATGCCTTGCTCTGAGAGGGTTTGCAAGCAGGGTTTAACAACCGTCTTGGGGCCAGAAATAACGGTATGTTGGGGTCCATTAATAACGGCGATTTCTACCTGATTTAAGGACTCCAATAGGGGCTGTAACTGTTCAGGGGCAGCAAATACAGCGGCCATCATGCCATCCATCGGCAGTTGCTGCATGAGGCGCGATCGCCGGGCAACCAACCGCAATCCATCCGCCCAACTTAAGCAGCCCGCTACACAAGCGGCGGCATATTCCCCCAGGCTGTGTCCTAATACCATCGTGGGGGTAATGCCCCAACCCCGCCATAGCTCGCTTAAGGCATATTCCAACGCAAATAGGGCAGGTTGGGTGTAGGCCGTTTGATGCAGCAAGTGGGCTTGCTCGTTCGATTCGGCAAACAACACCGCTAGGAGTGACCAACCCAATTCGGCTTGCAAAGCGGCATCACACGTATCCAAAACATGTCGAAAAACAGGCTGGGTTTTGTAAAGTTGCCACCCCATGCCGGTGTACTGTGCCCCCTGCCCCGTAAACAAGAACGCGGCCCCCTGGGGGCGGCGGGGCGCTTTAGCTACGGCAACTGTGGGCTGCACTTGCCCCTGGGCAAAGTTGGTGAGCTGGGATTGCAGGCTCTCTAGCGAATCTGAGATCGCCATCATGCGATAGGGGAATATCGATCTGCCGCGATGGGCGGTCCAGCAGACATCTGCCAAGTTGATAGCTGGTTGGGCCTGCAAGCACTCGGCATAACGATTGGCTAGGGCTGCCAGGGCAGGCTCTGATTTTGCGGTCAGCATCAACCCGTGCCAGGTCCGACCAGATGCGGACGTTGGCCTAGGGCGGTTTGGAGTCGCAGATACCACTAAATGGGCATTGGTACCCCCAAAGCTAAAAGCACTGACCCCCGCAATCGGACGATCTACCCCTGCTGGGAGCTGCCATTGGCAGCCTTGCTGGGGAATAAATAGGGGCGTATTGGTCAGATCAATGCGGGGATTAATCTGGGTTAAATGCAGGTGAGCTGGAATGTAGCGATGCTGAATGGCCAGGACCACCTTAATCAAACTGGCAATACCAGCCGCCGCTTCCATATGGCCCATATTGGTTTTGAGCGACCCCAGGGCACAAAGCTGCTGAGGAGACCGCCCTTCCATCAGCACGGCTTTGAGGGCATTGACCTCAATGGGGTCACCCAGAGCGGTACCCGTACCATGGGTTTCGACATAGCTAATCTGAGCAGCGGGGACCTGTGCCTGTGCCAAAGCCTGGCGAATCACAGCCTGTTGCGCAGGGCCATTGGGGGCTGTCAGACCATTGCTGAGGCCATCTTGGTTGATGGCTGAGCCCTGGATCACCGCCAAGATGCGGTCCCCCGCCCGTTCGGCATCGGCCAGTCGCTTGAGCACCACAACTCCGCACCCCTCTGAGCGCACGTAGCCATCAGCGGATGCATCAAAGGTCTTACAGCGGCCATCCGCAGCCATCATGCCCGCCTGTTGAAAGATGCGGGTCAACGCTGGCCTGAGAATTAAATTGACGCCCCCGGCTAAAGCCACATCACAGTCACCCACGGCAAGGCTCTGTCCTGCGAGATGCACCGAAACCAACGAAGAGGAACAGGCGGTATCAATGGCCAAGCTCGGGCCTTTTAAGTTGAGACTATAGGAAATGCGATTGGCGGCAACGCAGAGGGCGCTACCTGTGGCGCTATGGGGGCTGAGTCCAGCCTCTTGGCTGTTTTGGCCTAGAAGATGGCCATAGTCACTGTGGCTAATGCCGATAAATACCCCTGTACGGCTACCCGACAGCGATTGAGGTGAGATCGCCGCCTGCTCCAAACCTTCCCAACAGACTTCTAACAGCAGACGCTGTTGCGGATCGAGATAGCGTGCTTCACGGGGTGAAATGCCAAAAAAATCAGCATCGAATTGGTCGATGTTGGATAAAAATCCCCCCCAGCCTGAGCCATTTAACTCGGGGCGATCTCCGGTCGCCGCAGATGTAATGGCATCCCGTCCTTGATAGAGCAATTCCCAAAAGTCATCGACAGTATCAGCCCCTGGAAAACGGCAGGCCAAACCCACAATCGCGATCGGGTTCATGGTCTAGAATGCCTCTCAATGTAGGTCAACAACTGGCCATAAAAACGCTGCAACCTGGGCCAGGATCAGCAGGGATGGCATGGGCTGGAACGGACTATTTCGAGCTTGCCTGGGGTCATACCCATCCGCCGTGAGGCTGTGCTTAACAACGGGCTTAGACCCCTGGCCCCTCAAGGGTTTATGAGTTGCCAGCCCCACTTGAATGGGTACGATCGCGGCTCGGTGGTCTTGCCCAACCGATGTGACTGCAACACCCTAAGCGCCTAAGTGCTCAGCCAAAGCAGCCACGGTGGGATAGTCGTAGAGCAATGTGGGTGAAACCTTTCGCTGGAGCCAATCTTCCAACTCTCCAGAGAGTCCAACGGCTTCAGCAGAGTCAAGGCCATAGCTGTCAAAAGGCACCTCTGGATCAATGTCTTCGGCAGGCGTATTAAGACATGCCGCTAGCTGCGCGATCAGCCAGGCTTCAATGGCGACTGCGGTCGGCTGGTTAATCTTTGCAGGATCTGGTGGTGGGTTAGCAGATGCATTCATTGCAGAAAAAACTCACATTAATGAACGGGAGCGGGTTGGGCCGTTTTAATCGGATCGAGATGTCCAGCCAGAAACTGAGATCGGCAGCGATCGCGCTGAATTTTGCCGCTAGAAGTTTTAGGAATGCTGCCTGGCTTGACCAACACGACCGTTTCTACCCGCAAGCCGTGGACCTGGGTTACCCGCTGCCGAATCGTACGAATAATCGGCTCAGGCTCCAGCCGCCTTAACCACACCCGTCCGACCTCCTGCACAACCACCAATTGGGTTTGGCTGCCCTGCTCTACCGTAAAAGCCGCCCCCCAGGTCGAGCCGAAGGCTGCATGACTGGCCGCCACAGTTGCCTCAATATCACTGGCATAGTGGTTGCGACCGCGAATAATGATCAGCTCCTTTAACCGCCCCGTCACAAACAGCTCACCGTCTTGAACACATCCCAAATCGCCCGTGCGTAAAAAAGGACCGGCTCCCGTATCGGCCAGGTAAGCATGAAAGGGTTTCTGGTTTAGCTCCGGCTGTTGCCAGTAACCTCCGGCCACACTGGGACTGGTCACCCAAATTTCCCCCACCTCATTAGGTTGACAGGCCGTCAACGTTTGGGGATCAACGATCACCAGGTGTGCTTTTTCAATGACTTGCCCGCAACTGACCAGGGGCCGTCCCTGGTCAGCAGGCTGGATACGATGGGCTGCCAGGGCCGCGTCATCCACCGTTAATTGCTTGGGGGCACTGGTATGGTCGCCACCCGTAATCATCAAGGTTGCTTCTGCCATGCCATAGCAGGGATAAAACGCCTCAGGGCGAAACCCATAGTCTGCAAAGGTTGTGGCAAAGCGCTCTAGGGTTGCCGCCCGAATCGGCTCTGCCCCGGTAAACGCCACGGACCAACGGCTTAAATCCAGCCCTTGGCACTGTTCTGGCTTGATCTTGTCTACACACAGGTCATAGGCAAAATTGGGGCCGCCACTGATGGTTGTCTGGGTCTGGGAAATCGCTTGGAGCCACCGCAGGGGACGTTGCAAAAAATCTACCGGTGACATCAGCGTAGTCAGCGCCCCTTGATAGAGGGATGTAAGCATACCGCCAATTAGACCCATATCGTGATACGGCGGCAGCCAACATACGCCTTCACTGTGGTGGTTCAGGCCAAATTTACGGCTAATGGCAGCAACGTTATGCATTAAGTTTCGATGGCTAATTTGCACCCCCTTGGGGGTGCCAGTAGAGCCTGACGTGTACTGTAAAAAAGCAATATCTTCAGGGGCTATGGTTGGTACTTGCCAGTCAATGGCGGCCTCAGCACCCACACGATCCACCCTGAGGCACGGGAGTGTTGATAGGGTTTCTGGGGGCAATTTTTGAGTTGAGGTTGCCAACATCAAAGCCGCTTGCACATCACGGGCAATGCGTTGAAACCGCTCTAAAGATTGATTGGGGCGGGGTGGATACATCGGCACCGCGATCGCCCCGGCATAGAGACAGGCGCAAAACGCCACCACATAATCGAATCCAGGGGGACAGAGCAGCAGTACACGCTCTCCCTGCAAACTTCGCTGCTGCAGTTGAGCTGCCATAGCCCGACTACGACCATCCAAGTCGGCATAGGTCAATCGCCCAGACAAAGCCGCACCATCGTTCCAGAGTTGGAATGCAACCTGATCGGGTTGTTGTGCCGCCCACTTACTTAACAGATCAACCCAGGTCAAATCTGGGCTGACAACCTGGGGATAATCAAAGGTCAGAGGGGTCATAAGGTAGCGCTGGTTGATGGGGTATAAAGCATCGAAATAGGCTGCGGCCAAGGCTAAGGGCTTGTTTCTAAAGCAAATCCCAAGGCAGCTCAAGCCCTGATGCAGCCAGGTTTTAGCACCCTTGTCCATGCAGAGGGGCAAAACCCTAAAAGCCTTGCCAACAGGTGACCTGGCCCTCTTAAGCAATAGCAATTAGCTCTATCTCGCCTGCTGCAACTACCGAAGAAGCCGCAAATCAAGTCAATAGATGGCTTGATCTAATTGATAGCCTTTCTCAAGAAGCAGTATAAGGAGTCTGGTGCATCCTTGCAAGCCTCTACAGAGACAAAACCCTTCGTACAAGCTTAGTTCAAGGGCTAAAAGGGCATTTGTCAAGCTGCTCACGGTGACTTGACAAGACTTAGTCGTCTCACTTAGTTTCTTAGCAAGGTTCTCAATAAGCCTCCCGTATTCGGGGTCTTTACTGAGAAAATTCTCTTTAGTGCGGTAGCCTGTGTTGCTCGCTGCACTGGTTTAGGCTGAGCAGTTTTGTGTGAGGAATTGTCGTGCAATTGTCCTTAGGGATCTACTCATTGGGCATTTCAGGTGCGATCGCCATGACGATCTTGCAGCCTGCCTATGCACAAACTACTTTTATTACGGCTGTACAACTGACCTCAACTGAAGTAGGTCTGTCTTTGGTTTTTGAGGCTGCTGCCGAATCACCCCTACAAACCTTTGTCAATCAGGGTGATAGCAACACCGTTGTTGTCGATATCGTTGATGCTCAGCTTCAAATACCTGAGGGGGATTCATTCCAGCAAGATAACCCCACGGCAGGCATTGAATCGATCACGGTTAGATCCCTAGCAACCAATCGTGTTCAGGTCACCATCGTGGGACAGGATGCGATCCCAGCCGTTGAGATTACCCAGTCAGCATCCAATCTGATTTTTGCGATTAGCCCAGCCGTATCTGATGCATCTATACCCGACAGCGAACCCCCATCACCGGATACAGCAGAATCACCAGATGCTTTTGTTGTAGGTGAGTCAGCGGGCAGCGATTTGCGCTTGGTGGTGACAGCGACCCGTACCGAAGAATCCTTGGATGATTTAGGCCGCTCCATCACGGTGATCGATCGAGAGCAAATTGAACAGCAGTCGATCATCTCCCCTGACCTCGGTGATATCTTAGGCACGCTGGTGCCAGGATTTGGCCCTCCTAACCAACTCAACACCGCCCGAGGCCAAACGCTCCGGGGCCGAGAAGCGGCGGTTTTAATTGATGGGGTGCCCCTATCCACCAATTTCCGAGTCAACCGCCAGGAACTGCGCAGTATTGATCCCTCTGCCATCGAGCGTATCGAAATCATTCGTGGCCCCAGTGCCATCTATGGGGGCCAGAGCACCGGGGGGGTAATTAACATCATCACCCGTCGTCCTGGAGTGGATGAATTTATTGCTGACGGACAAATCGGCCTTAGCGCCCCATTGACCAATCAGGATGGCAATGGGGGTGGGTTTGGTAACAACTTTGCCTTCAGTATTGCAGGAGGAGGAGAGCAGGCTGACTTTAGAGTCAGTGCCTCTCGCGAGCAAACAGGTAGCTTTTTTGATGCCGAAGGCAACCGTATCGTCTCTGAATCCAGTCTGAGCGATACCACCACCTATAACCTGCTGGGCAGGATTGGGTATAACATCAACGAGCAACAGCGCCTCGACCTAACGGTCAACTATTTTGACGCCCAACGGGATACAGAGTTCATTGCGGATCCAGCCACGGTTGCCATTAACGGCAGACAAACGGCCCAGGCCTTACGGATCCCCGGCTTGACCCGCGATCGCAACCCTGGCGATCGCAATTTTCTCGTGAACCTGAGTTATTCCCACACTGAGCTATTGGGGAGTGAGTTACAGGCTCAGCTTTATTTCCAGGAGACGACGGCGATCGGCGACTTTAACGACGGTCGCCCCGGTAATCCTCCGCAGTTTTTTCCTTTCCTTTTTCGGTCACGCCTTGAGGCCGAACGTTGGGGAAGTCGCCTCCAGATCGAAACGCCTTTAAATGCAGATGGAACTCTCAACTTGCTCTGGGGCGCAGACTATGAAAGCCAGGAAAATCAGCAAATTACGACTCGGTTTGATAATGCTTCCTTTGACAACCGAAACACCTTGACTCCTCTTCAGGAATTTGACTTTACACCGCCCTATCTTCTGATTAACCTTGGTCTCTTCACCCAGGTTGACTGGGAAGCCAGCGAATCATTGTTTTTGCGGGGGGGGCTTCGTTACGAAAACATTAGCCTGAATGTGGGTGACTATAGGTCAGTCCAGGGTAGAAATGTTCAGGGTGGCAGCATCAACTTCGATGATCTTGTCTTTAACGCCAGCGCTGTGTATCAACCCATCGAAGAGATTTCGCTCTTTGCCAGCTTTGCCCAGAGCTTTAGCGTGCCTGAGTTTAGCCGAATTTTGCGCCTGCCACCAGTTGGCTTTAGCATTGCTCGTGACATTAACATCACTCAACCCATCAAAGTGACTGAGTATGAGATTGGTGTACGGGGTAATTGGCCATCAGTGCAAACCAGCCTAAGTGGGTTTTACAACACGTCGGACTTTGGCTCAAGCTTGGTCCCCGATGCCAATGGGTTGCTCAGCGTTCAGCGCGCTCCTCAACGGATCTACGGAATCGAGGCCACTGTTGATTGGCAACCGGCAGACCAGTGGGGGCTAGGCGGCACGATCAGCTGGTCTGAGGGTGAGAATGATGTTAATCAAGATGGCGATTTTGTGGCGCTCAATAGTGGCGAAATTGCCCCCCTTAAACTCACGGCCTATCTTGAAAATGAGACGCTACCTGGCTGGAATAACCGTTTGCAAGTCCTGTTTGTGGGAAGTCGCAGTCGGGGATTTGATGCTGGTGTAGAGAATTTTCCAATTGAGAGCTACGTCACGATTGACTTCATCAGTAGTGTGGACATCGGTTCAGGCACGCTGCAAGTGGGGATTGAAAATCTCTTCAATACACAGTATTTTCCAGCCATTACCCAATTTCTAGGGGGGTTCGACGATCGCCTTTACAACGGTGGTCGAGGGCGCAGCCTCCGGATCACGTACTCGGTGACTTGGTAGGTCTGCAATCTAGCGTCTGCGATTTGGTGGGCGCAACCCAAGGGGCCGCCATTGTTATCAATGCCGACAAAGCTGTTGAACATAATCGCGTCATTGCCGTCATAGACGAGTTGCGTGAAATCGCAGAGGCTGCGTTGGGCATTGCCACCGAACATCCGTAGGGGCGAGACATGTTGCCAATATCTGTGACTGTTTTCAAAATGCTTCGCCGACAATGCTTCATCCCGACGACAACCAATGACGCGATCGCCCTCCCTGCCCCAATCCCAATCCTCTATTTACCTATCTTTAGGGCTGCTGATCGGCAGCATAATCCTAGGGGGCTGTCTATTGCTCAGCATTTTGCTGGGGGCGGCTGACATCAATCCCGGTACGGTTTGGCAAGCGCTGTTTCAGTTCGATGGCTCTACGGATCATTTGATCATTCGCACAGTGCGGCTACCGAGGGCGATTCTGGCGGTGTTGGTCGGTGCCGCGCTGGCAGTGGCTGGGGCGATTACCCAGGGGCTTACCCGCAACCCACTGGCTGCCCCCGACATTTTGGGGGTCAATGCGGGTGCTGCCCTCGCTATGGTGCTAGCGGTGCTCATGTGGGGTAGCGGCTCATTGGGTTTTGCCTTTGCGGGGGCTGCGGTAACCGCTGCCATTGTGTACTGGCTCGGCTCAATGGGGCGCAGCGGTCTCACCCCGATCAAGCTGATTATTGCAGGGGCAGCCTTAACTACTTTACTGGGCTCCCTGACTACGGGCATTCTCATTTTGAGTCAGCGCACCTTAGAAGATATCCGCTTCTGGCTGGCGGGTTCCCTAGCGGGTCAGGACCTCGCCAACATCCTTCCCGTGCTGCCCTACATCGCCGTGGGACTGGCCAGTTCGCTGCTGCTGGGTCGTCAGCTTACCCTGCTGGCGCTGGGCGAGGATGTGGCTCAAGGTTTGGGCTTGCAGAGCGCTTGGGTGAAGGTAGCAGCGGCGGCGGTAGTGGTGCTGCTAGCAGGCAGTGCTGTGGCACTAGCGGGACCGATTGGCTTTGTGGGTTTGGTGATTCCCCATGTGGTGCGGTTTGGCGTGGGGGTCGATTATCGCTGGATTTTGCCCTACGCCATGCTGGCTGGAGGCCTATTTCTTTCGGTGGCCGACACAGCAGCTCGACTCATCATTCGCCCCCAAGAACTGCCGGTCGGCATTATGACCACCGTCATCGGGGCACCGTTCTTTATCTATCTGGCCCGATCGCGCATCAAACGATAATTCCACACGAATAGGGGCGAGGTATTCTCGCTAAAAATCATTGGACAACCATACCCGTAGGGGCAAGAATGCCTCGCCCCCGCCCATACACCTCTCCAAACCCTGGCACTCTATCCGACTGCGGCGATTCCCGATTTCCTTTCGGATCGATCGTCGGGTACCCCTCGTATTTGTAATTCTCATGGGCATTGTGCTGGGGGCGCTGATCTTTAACATCAGCCTAGGGGAATATCCGGTGCCGCCGCTAGAGGTGGCCAAGACGATCTTCGGTCTACCTGCTAACCCCGACTATGCCTTTGTGATTAACACTCTGCGCCTGCCCCGAGCGCTCGTGGCTTTGCTGGTCGGCATGGGCTTGGCCGTGGCCGGGACAATTTCCCAAGCGATCGCCCGCAATCCGCTGGCGGCCCCTTCCATCCTTGGGATCAACTCAGGAGCGAGCCTGGTGGCAGTCGTTTTTCTCATCACCTTTCCAGACCTGCCCATCGCCTGGTTACCTGTAGCGGCCTTTCTAGGGGCATTTGGGGTGGCACTCTGCCTCTATTGGCTGGCCTGGAATCAGGGCAGCTCGCCCGTGCGCCTAATTTTGATTGGCATTGGCCTTACGGCCCTGGCCGGGGCGTTTACCAGCCTGATGGTAACCTTCGGCAACATCTACGACGTGAGTCAAGCCCTGGTGTGGTTGACGGGTAGCGTCTATGGCCGCAGTTGGGAACACCTGTGGCCATTGCTGCCGTGGTTAGCTATCTTTCTCCCCCTATCACTGGTGCTAGCGCGAGATTTAGACACCCTCAACCTAGGGGATAACTTAGCGCAAGGACTCGGCAGTCGAGTGGAGCGCATCCGCAGCATACTGCTGCTCTGCACGGTAGCCCTTGCGGGTGCCTCGGTAGCCACTGCAGGCACTATCGGATTTGTGGGATTAATGGCTCCCCATCTGGCGCGGCAGTTGGTGGGGCCATCCCACGCTGGCTTGATTCCCGTTGCCGCCCTAACGGGAGCCTGCATTGTGGAGTTGGCAGATCTGGCGGGTCGCTTGCTTTTTGCCCCGATTGAGCTGCCCTGCGGTGTGATCACGGCTGTGATTGGCGCACCCTATTTCCTGGGACTGCTGTATCGTAATCGCAATCAATGAGCCAGCATGAGCCGTAGCATCATGCCAAAAATTATTGTCATTAGCGCCAGGGTAATCGCAACTAATGACAGCTCTTTAGCATGATGCATTTTTAATAGCACCAAACTGGCTGATAGGGACACATAACGGTTTCCCCGAAACAGGGTCAGTGATAATGCAGCTTTTTAAGCTGAACACCTCGCGAACGAGCGCCTCAGTTACAATATTTGAGGGAGATCCCTGAGTAATAACAACCCCATTACGTAGAGCAATCAGGTGATGGCTGTAGCGACAGGCCATATTCAAATCATGTAACACCATGACAATGGTACGATTATCCTTTTGATTTAAGTCGTACAGCAAATCTAGTAATTCAATTTGATGGGCCAAATCGAGGTAAGTCGTCGGCTCGTCTAGCAAAAGAATATCAGTATCTTGAGCAAGGGTCATCGCAATCCAGGCACGCTGCCGTTGTCCACCAGAGAGCGTATCAATTGGACGATTTTCAAGCCCATGAAGGTGAGTTGTTGAGATTGCATCTTCCACTTTCAACTCATCTTCCCTCGACCATTGCTGTAGCCAGTTTTGATGGGGATAGCGGCCTTGGGCCACTAGTTCTCGAACAGTTAGCCCCTCAGGAGCAACAGCACTTTGGGGCAGAATGCCAAGGCGCTTGGCCAACGCTTTAGTAGGGAGGTGGGCGATCGCATCCCCCTCTAAGTAGACCGTGCCACCTTTAGGCTTCAACAATCGCGCCATGCCCCGCAGCAGGGTTGACTTGCCGCAACCATTGGGTCCCACCAAAGTAGTGATCTGTCCTTGAGGAATCGCCAAATCTAGTCCTTGGATAATGACATTGCCGTCGTAAGCCAGGGTGAGCTTGCGTGTAGTGAGCGCAATTTGTGTGGCACTATCGAGCATGACTGTTAGGACTGAATATCATTAGAAACCAGAATAATTTGGTAGTCCACTAAAGTAAAGGACAGAGAAGAAAGACTTGCCATCAAGTACATTCCTGTTATGCGATGAGCAAAAATGCCTGCCCTGGTCCGATGGTCAGAGTATTAAGGGCACCTCGAAAAATAGAAAGCTTTCATGTACATAGGGCGAAAAGGCAGAGTCCGCTTCAAATTAGAGGCAAAACTGGGCAGGAATGGGTAGCCATGGCTAAAGGCTTCGGTAGAATCGAGAAGCGACAGCGGCCACAGTAGAAAACAGCACCATTGTTTGCCCACGAACCCCCGGTCTGCGGTCAAACAGCGAATCTGGGCATTGGGAAACAGACGCTCAAAGCGTTCTATCACCTCGATGCGCTCATCGCTGTGGCTGTTGCCTACTTTAATTCAACGGCATTCACATCACGGGGAAGGCCACCCCTTCATGGACGATGCCCAGAAACAGCAGGTTGTAGTGGGTGGAG
>JAQCKL010000554.1 GCA_027592485.1 Cyanobacteriota bacterium | reverse complement strand
TATGCACCAGCTTCAGGGCATTGGTCAGCGCCGCCAGCACCACAATCGCGGTGCCATGTTGATCATCATGAAAAACGGGAATGTCCAGCTCCTGGCGCAGCCGCGCCTCAATCTCAAAGCAGCGGGGGGCGCTGATGTCTTCGAGGTTAATCCCGCCAAAGACCGGGGCGATCCGCTTCACCGTCTCCACAATCTCGTCGGTATCTTGGGTGTCGAGACAGACCGGAAAGGCATCCAATCCGGCAAATTCTTTAAACAGCAGCGCCTTGCCTTCCATCACCGGCAAAGCTCCGGCGGGGCCGAGATTCCCCAGGCCCAACACAGCGCTGCCGTCGGTGACGATGGCGATGGTGTTGCCCTTAATGGTGAGGTCATAGACCCGCTCGGGTTGGGCAGCGATCGCCTTGCACACCCGACCCACCCCTGGGGTGTAGGCCATGGCCAGGTCATCTTGGTTGTTGACGGCGATTTTACTTTCGACGCTGATTTTGCCGCCGTGGTGGAGTTGGAAGGTGCGATCTTCGACCGCCAGCACCTCAATCGTTTTCAGGTCGCGCACCGCCGTTACGATCGCTTCGGCATGTTCGCTACTGGCGGCATCCACAGTAATTTCTCGGACCACATATTTACGGGTGCGCTCTAGGAGCCGCACATCCTCAAGGTTGCCCTGGGCGGTGGCGATCGCTTGGGTCACCTGGGCCAACATGCCACTCTGGTTGGGCAGTTTGAGACGCATGGTCAGGCCGTAGCTGGAGTTAGGGGTCAGGTGAACCATAGTTAAGTGCTGGGATAGTGCTAAGAAGACAAGGGCAAGCCGAGGGTGAGGCCGGACTTAAAGAAATGTTAGGTCTATTTGGCCCCGGAGTGCCTTGGGATCGGTCTAAAGTGGTGGATTATAGGCTGCGTCCCAATTGTCCCCTCCGTCCTAGCCGCGATGCCCAGTCTTTACACTGACATTGAAATCAACGCCCCTCGGGCGGCGGTGTGGGATGCCTTAGTCCGCAAGGATCAGTGGCGCTTTTGGAACACGTATCTCTATGACGGGGATCCCACTATCCCCTTTCATCAGGGGCGAGAAGTCTTTTTGCTAGTACGCCGCCTTGAAGAGGATGAATCGACGGCATTTGAACCGCTGATCACCCTGGTTCAACCAGAGGTGTGTTTGCGCTGGTTGGCCCACATGCCAGGGTTTAAGAGTGAGCAGGTGTTTGAACTTCAGGATCTGGGGCCAAATCGCACCAAATATATCCATCGGGAACGGTTTACCGGGTTCCTCTCGCGGGTGTTTTTACCCTTTATGCGCCAGGACGAGAAGCTTGGCATTAAGCGGATGGCCTTTCAGCTTAAGCGCTATGTGGAGCGGCAAGCCTATCGGGAATATCGGCAGCGGAGGGGCGAACGCTCTAGGCCAGTCAGAGATGGGCGATCGAGGGAGCGGCCCTATGATCGTCCGAGCCGCTATTAGATCGAGCCAGGGATGAGCCGGACGCCCATCGCCCGTGACGATAAACGTTGCGGGCATAGCGGTGCTTTGAGGTTGATTGTACCGCCCACCCGGCCAAGCCTGGGCGCAAGGCATAATGGCAACCGACTCGCTTTTTGCCCACGGCATATCACCACTGCACCTCTCCATGGAACTCGACCCCCAAGACTTGACCTCTAGCGATCGCTACAAGCTCCTCATCGGTAGCGTTGTGCCCCGCCCCATCGCCTTTGTCTCCAGCCTGTCCCCCCAAGGGGTCGTCAACCTCGCCCCCTTCTCCTATTTCAATGCCGTCGGCCATTCCCCCATGGCCCTGATGTTCAGCGTCAGTCAAAAACCCGACCAAAGCGCAAAGGATACCCTGCGCAACGTCCGTCCCGTCAGTGAGGGGGGCACGGGCGAATATGTGATCAACCTGGCTGTCGAGTCCTATGTCCAGCAGGTGGCAGAGGCCGCAGAGCCCCTGCCCTACAGCCAATCAGAATTCGACTACCTCGACCTCACCACCGCCCCCAGTCAAGTGATCGCGCCCCCTAGGGTGGCCGAATCCCCTGTCGCCTTCGAGTGCAAGACCCTTCAAATCGTGCCGGTGGGCACCTTCAACGTGGTGATTGGGGAGGTGGTGCATCTGTATGTCCGTGATGATCTGGTGGATGACAACTATCACGTCAATACGGATCTCGTCGCCGCTGTCGGTCGCATGGCTGGGTACGACTATTGCCGCACCCGCGATCGCTTCACCATTGCTAACGGCTTCCCCCCTGAGAAAAAAGCCGCCTTGGATGCCACCGCGTGATCTGAGCCCATATCGCCGAGTAACCGGCCAGCGGGCTTCCTACTCGGCTCCAAAGATCCCATACTGGTAGAGATGCAGTTGAGTTGTGTACCAAAATAAAATCATGTCCTTACCCTCCAGTTTGACTACCCTAGACGGCACCCCCCTTTCCCCCGAAGTGTTGGCTGACAAAGTGGTGCTGTTTGTGAATGTGGCCAGCAAATGCGGCCTTACCTCCCAGTACAGCGGCCTCGTTGCCCTGCACAAAGAATTTGGCGATCGCGGCTTCGTCGTGGTCGGCGTGCCCTGCAACCAGTTTGGCGCGCAAGAGCCCGGCAGCCCCGAAGAAATCAAAACCTTTGCCGAAACCAAGTACGACGTCGATTTCACCCTGCTCGAAAAGCAAGATGTCAATGGTGCCGGTCGTAGCCCCCTTTACCAGTTTCTCGTCGGCGATGGCCCCGACATTGGCTGGAACTTCGGCAAATTCTTGGTGGGTCGTGACGGCTCCGTAGTGGGTCGCTTTGAGCCCAAAACTGCGCCTGATGATGCGGCTCTCCGCGCTGCGATCGAGCAGGCGTTGGGTTAATCCGCTTTGCCAAGGTCCGGCAACCCGGTTGTCTTAAGGAATGCACACCCATAGACCATTCCGGTGATCGTGCCGACTTGCGTTAGGGGTTTGGCATGCCAAACCCCTACGATCTCGATACTTTTCTAGCAACGCTCTCACGGGTGCAGGGGATGCAGCTCAGACCCCGTTAATCTTCTGCACCCTGATCGTCAGGGTCTTGAGTGGTTTCTTCAGAGGCAGGCTTTTGCAAGCGCTTGGCATGCTGACTGGAGTTTAGACTAGCAAGCTAAAAAAAGGCGTTCCCAAAGCAAGTCAGGAGCGCCTCAAGGCA
>JAQCKL010000018.1 GCA_027592485.1 Cyanobacteriota bacterium | reverse complement strand
CTAGCTTATGTCTTAATGCAATTGGCGACTGCTATAGAACAAGACTGTAAGCCAATGGGCCAGGGCTATAAAAGTGCCCCCTTGATGTCAATCAAGGGGGCACTTTCGTTCCTTCAAGACGGTTGCAAGGTTTACATTGAGCCAATCCGAATCAGCTCAACATCAAAAATCAGTGTCGCATTGGGGGGAATGACCCGCCCTGCTCCGCGCGCCCCATAGCCGAGGTCCGGAGGAATAATAAGCTGGCGCTGACCACCCACCCGCATCGTAGCCACCCCTTCATCCCACCCTTTGATCACTTGGCCCACACCAATGGTGAAGGTAAATGGACCCCGACCTCGGGAGCTGTCAAATTGGGTGCCGTCTTCTAGGGTGCCGGTGTAATGAACGGTTACCTGTTGACCCCGCTGGGGTATGGCTCCTGTTCCTTCAACCACTTCCAGGTACTTGAGCCCTGACTCAGTGGTAACAAAGTTTTCTTCGGCAATCGCATTTTCTTCTTCGGGCATTACAGGGGCTTCCTCAACAGCTTCTTCTAAACTTAAATCGGCGGCAGATTGGGCGATCTGAATGGTTTCTGACAGGCCAGGATCATTTTCCACCAGGGGAATGGCGATCGCCGGACCGTTGCCGCCCACCATCTGAGAGACCACCAGTACGAGGCAAAACGTCACCAGTACAGCAAAACTTATCAAAATGTCGCGCAAGGGAAATTCCTCCAACAGCGCTACACGGCAAAGGATTTAGGGCATCGATGAATGCCAATCATGCTTATCCTACCGGCATGGGACGGTTTTTGAGTGATTGGCGAGTGGTCTGGCTGCTACCGGCATGGATGATTACCCACTGGCCCACTGGTGTCGTCGTACGGTTTGGGTCTATCGCCATTGTTTATTTTCGAGCTCTCGGACCTGACGTTCGAGCCGATCAATGCGCCCTCGCAGTTCATCCATTTCGTTTTGGCGGGGAACCCCCAAATCTTGCAACACATTACGTAATTGCCGCTGCATCTGCTCTTCTAACGCACCGGACTCATTGGAGAATTGCGCCATCACATCATCAACCAACTGGCTGGCCTGTTCGGAGTTGAACTGGCCATTCTGGACCCATTCGTCGGTCACTTGACGTAGCCGTTCCGCCACTAAGGAGGTTGTACCAATGCCAATCATTAGAATCTGACGGAGCAGGCTAGTCGTATCCATATTGCCTCCCAGCAATGGGGTCAACCCAAGGTCTTTACCGCCCCATTTTGGCAAATAATGGAAGGGGTACCCTAGCCCGAGAACCGAACTCAAGGAGAGGAAATTTACGCTGTGGTGATTGAATGGTTAGAGTTTCAGGTGCCCGTTGCCGATCGCGAGCGCTATGTGCAGCTAGATGATCAAGTTTGGACCTCTGCGCTGCAAGGCTATCCCGGTTTTTTGAGCAAAGAGGCCTGGATTGATCCCCACGATTTAGAGCGGGTGGTGTTTGTGATCCAGTGGCAAAGCCGTGAGGCCTGGAAGGCCATTCCAGAAACGGAGCTAACTGCCATTGAGCAGTGTTTTGACGAGGCCTTCCAGGCCCCATATCAACTCATCGCTAGTCGGGAATTCCAGATGCGCCGCTTTCCCACAGGGCCGATTACCCCACGCTAGGATACGAGCACCAGTCGTTGCCTGTCGGTTGAATATCTGCCATGGCCCTTTGTCCCCGGTGCCGTTACTTGGTCGAAGCCCAAGCCATTCGCTGCGGGCACTGTGGTCTGATCTTAAAAGCCTATGGGCATCCGGGTATTCCTCTGCACCGAGCGACGGGGGATACCAGCCTTTGCCTGACCTGCGCCTACCATGCCGATGACTCCTGTACCTTTCCCCAACGGCCTTTGGCCCAAACCTGCACAATCTATCAATCAGTGGCAGCCCAAGGGTCTGTCGCGCCCAGACAATCGCCACCCTCTCCATGGGGCTTTAAGCAGGTCTGGCCCTGGCTGGGGTTGTTGGGGGTGAGTGTGTTGATTGTCTGGGTGGTGCGCTAATCCGTCACCATGATCTGGACATGTCTGCCCAGGCGGCAAAGGAGTTGAATCAATTGTTCTGCCGTAAATCGACAGATTTCACCATTGAGTAAGTTCTGCATCTGAGGCAGAGTTTGCCGTAGGGCGACGGCGGCTTCTTCTGCATTCCAGCCCTGGCATCGAATGTAATGCTGTACCTCTAACATCAGATCGGTACGGATTTTGAGGCTTTCTGCTTCGGCGATCGCGAAGTCTAGGGTTTCCTTTTCTGAAAGCTGAGGATACGTAGCTAACATGGCTCGTTATTTCTGTTGTCTAGTTGACTATTTCCAAAGCAAAACCATTGTAAGTGTGATAGGTTCTAAGATCCGCTTCCTGTGGATTTCCTTAACGCAATTACATGCTATGGCTGAACACTTCTCCCTGATGATCCACGGTGGTGCAGGGGCTCTGGAGCATATCAGGCGAGAAGGGACCGAAGCAGGCTTTATGAACAGCCTTGAGGTCATCTTGCAAGAGGGGCGAAAAATCCTCGAAAAAGGTGGCACAGCTTTGGACGCCGTCGAATACTGTGCTACCCGCCTCGAAGACGATCCCCTTTACAATGCCGGTCGAGGTTCCGTTCTCAACGAGTACGGTGAAGTGGAAATGGATGCAGCCATCATGAATGGCCAAGATCTTGCCGCTGGCGCTGTAGCAGCCATCACCTCGATTAAAAATCCCATTGCTTTAGCCCGCTGCGTTCTGGATCAGAGTGAGCATGTGATGTTGATTGGCAAGGGTGCGAAGGAGTTTGCCAAACTCTGCAATCTACCCGCCATGCCTGATGATTACTTTGTGGTGGAGTCGCGGGTGCGTCAATGGCGAGAGGCTCAAAAGGCGGGAGGCATGATGCTGGATCACGAAGATGCCAAGCCCCAGCACAAGTTAGGCACGATCGGGGCGGTGGCCCGAGACCTCAACGGGAATTTGGCGGCGGCAACCTCCACTGGGGGCATCGTTAACAAGCGCTGGGGGCGCGTCGGCGATAGCCCGATCATTGGGGCCGGGGTGTTTGCTGATAATCAAACTTGTGCCGTTTCTGCGACTGGGTATGGGGAGCAATTTCAGCGGACGGTGCTGAGCAAGATGATCGCTGATTTTGTTTATTTCAAACAGATGACGGCTCAAGAGGCCGCCACAGCAGGTATCCAATATCTCATTGATAAGGTGAATGGTCTGGGGGGCGTGATTGTGATTGATCGCCACGGCTACTGCGCTGTGGGTCATTCCACCTCAGGGATGATCTATGGCTGGATTGAGCGTAGTGGTGAAACCTATTGCAAGCTGGCTTAGGGATTGTGCGGCAAAGTTTTTCCATTCACGCAGGGGAGCCGAAGGGTTGAGGTCCCTGCTCTAATGGGTTCTTAGCCCGTTGTGGTGAGATGGCCGATGTTTTCGGGTGCCAGGTGGGCGTTGACGATCGCCCCATCCCGAAACCAAATAATCCGTTGGGTGGAGCGAGCTACGTCAGGTTCATGGGTGACCATGACGACGGTAATCCCTGTGTCGTTCAAGGCTTGAAATAACGCCAGCACATCTTGGGTGGTGTGGGAGTCGAGTGCTCCGGTCGGTTCGTCGGCCAGGATAAGTAGGGGTTGGTTGACAATCGCTCGGGCGATCGCCACCCGCTGTTGCTGCCCGCCCGAGAGTTGGGTGGGTTTATTGACCATGCGATCGCCCAATCCCACCTGCTCTAAGGCAGAAATGGCGCGATCACGGCGCTCTGCCGAGGCTGTCCCCCCATAGACCATGGGCAGCATCACATTTTCGAGGGCGGTGAGCTGGGGCAGCAGGTGGAATTGCTGAAAGACGAACCCGATTTTGCGGTTGCGGATATGGGCGAGGGCATCGTCGTCTAAATGGGCGACCGCTTCACCATCCAGGTGATACGTGCCGCTGGTGGGCCGATCCAGGCAGCCAATCACGTTCATGGCGGTGGATTTGCCGGAGCCGGAGGGACCCATAATGGCGCAGTACTCCCCCTGCTGGATGGTGAGATCCACATCCCATAGGGCTCGGACTTCGGTGTCGTTGAGACCGTAGACCTTGCAAACACCGTTCAGTTTGATTAGAGGCGGCTCGATTAAAGGTGACATGGTGGGGAGCGGTGACGCGCTATTGGCTCAAGGCCCGTAGGAATTGCTGGAGTTCACCGAAAAGCCCTGGTTTTTTGGGCTTACTGGGGGGCGCACCCTCCTGATTAGCAGACCCGTTGTCCTCAGACTCAAACAGCTTGGTAATGGCTTCGCCAGAGGGCTTGGTGGGAAACTCCGCCATGAGTTCATAGGTGTCATCGCTGGTTTCTCCCCACACCTGCCAAGGGCCGGGATAGCACCGCAAAATCGTCGCCCCTTCCAAGGGCTGCAGGTAATAGCAGGATTCCAGTGTGCTGATAAAGCGCTCTCGCAGCTTGCGGGCCGTATAACCAATCCCCACAACGGCAATATCTTCTAATTGAGGGTTGAGCATGACGATGGATTTTCCCATCGCCTCGTTGCAAAAAGCCTCCACCTCAATGACTTCTACGGAAGAAGGTTCGATGATTAAAAAGGCATCATCATCGGGCTCAATCCGTCCCTTGGCCTCATTAATGCCGCGAATACTAAAGTCGGGGTTGCCCCAATCCCGTTTAGCCAGGGCTGCGGCCCCCGCATCGGGAAAATAGACCTTGAACTGCAGGCCCATTGCTTCTAGCAGCGGATAAAACTGCTGGGCCACGGGCATGATCTTGAGTTCGGGAATGCAAATCTCGACGAGAATGCGGGGAAGGCCTGCCGTTAGGGCCGCTGCAGTGGCCGTCTTGGCCTGGGCGATCGCTGCTTCCAGGCTACGGGGCACTTCAGATAGAGGTCCTTCGGACAGAGGCACTTCAGTCATGGGGCAACCAATTCTAGACCTAAACAGTAAGGGGCTGGGGTAGGGTGCGCTCTAACACTTGGCGGAGTGCCAGGGCCGTCCAATCAATATCAGCTGGGGTGGTTTGGCGGCCAAGGGTCAGCCGAATCCCACATTTTGCGGCGCGATCGCCATACCCCATCGCCTTCAAAATTGGGCTGGGACTTAGCTTACCACTGTGGCAAGCGGAGCCTGCACTGATGCCGATCCCGGCCAGATTCATCTGGCGCACCAGGGTTTTGCCGCTGACGGTTTCCCCATCGGCGGCGGTGATACAAAAGCTGACGTGGTGGGGAAGCCGCTGGCGGCGATCACCGGTCACGGATAACCCTGAGTAGTCTACTAAGTGGTTGAAGAGGCGATCTCGCAGTTGGATCAACCGCAGGGTTTCAGTGGGCAACTCTTGAGCCGCCAGCTCCGCTGCCACCCCAAACCCCGCAATTGCCGGTAGCGCTGGCGTTCCGGAACGGAGCCCAAATTCCTGACCGCCGCCCCCCAACAGGGGCCTCAGGTCGGTTCCCGGTCGCACATACAGAGCTCCGGCCCCCTGGGGACCATAGAGTTTGTGGCTAGAAAGGGACAGCAGATCCACCGGTAGGGTTTGCATATCCAGGGGGAGCCGCCCCGCCACCTGCACCGCATCGGTATGGAACAAGGCCCCATGGTTTTGGGCGATCGCCCCCAGCTCCGCAATCGGTTGTAGGGTCCCGACTTCGCTCTGGCCATAAATAACCGAGACCAACACCGTCTCCGCCGTCAGGGCTGCGTTTAGATCTTGAGGATTCACTTGCCCCGTCTGGTCCACCGGTAGTCGCGTTACCGCCCAACCTCGATCCTCTAAGCGTTGCACCGGCTCTGCGATCGCTGAATGCTCCACGCTAGAAATAATCACGTGCCGAGGGCGACTGTACCGCTGAGCGACGCCCAGAACGGCGAGATTATCGGCTTCGGTGCCCCCAGCGGTAAAGACGATGGCATCCATCGCAGCATTGATCAACGCTGCCACTTGGGCGCGGGCCTGCTCTAAAACCGTGGCGGCGCGATTGCCCCAGTCATGCAGGCTGGCGGGATTTCCCCATTCATGCGCCAAAGTGGTCTGCATGGCCGCGATCGCCTCTGGACGGGCCGGGGTAGTAGCGCTGTAGTCCAGGTAAATCTGCATATAACTCGACCAACGGCAACAATAACCCTCTGATCCTAGCAGGGGGGTTCCCTAGGCTGGGTCTCTGTCAGATTAGAAACTGCTGAGGCTGATCCCAGCACCGGGCGATGAGGCCGCAGGATCGCCCCTAATCGTCATATGTTAGAATCCCGCCGAAGGGCATGTTTACCCTGCCATCGCCTTGTCTAGCGGATTCATTCAGGAGCAAAGGTCATGCGCAAATTGCTTTGGGGCAGTCTTTTCGGACTCACTGCCGCTGCCAGTACGGCCTCTGTAGCCTGGGGCCATGCCTCCCAGACAGATTATTTTGTGGATCTGTTTTCTGCGGATTTGGTGCTGACCGCCAGCTACAGTACGGGTGAGCCGATGATCGAAGCCGAAGTTTTGGTCTATGCCCCCAATGATGCCGAGATCCCTTGGACAGATACCCTGACGGACGATCAGGGTCAATTTGTGTTTGTGCCGAATGAGACTTTGCCAGGGAATTGGCGAGTGGAAATCACCCAGGGTGGACACCAAGATATTTTGATCATCCCGGTTACAGAAACCGGGATTGACTACATCAACATTAGCCAAGGCCCTCAGCAGGACCTGCACTACGCCGAAATGCCCCCTGCGGGATTGGGTGTGATGGTTGCCCTGGGGTTGGGGGGATTGGTGGTGACACTACGACAACGCTCTACCGCGACAAATGATTAGAGGTGCTTAAGAGGCTGTTTGAAAAGGGGGTAGACCGGTATTGAATACGACTGTAGGCAGTCAGTACATCGGTTATATCCTTGATGTTGCCGTTGCTCGTTCTGGATCGTTCCTGTATTCGAATTAACGGCAAAAGGCTTTTCAAACAATCTCTAAGGGCATTCCTCCCTTCCTGGAAAAGACATTCCCGTACCAGTCCTAAAGCTTGCTTTCGACCAAATCAGCCAGTCGAGTTAGCGTATCGTTCAACTTGTCTTCAATCGTCGGCTCTGCTGCGGCCTCGACTTCTTGCTTTCGTTTCGCCCTTTCGAAGGCACGAATCATTAAAAAGATGACGAAGGCAATGACCACGAAATTAATGACAGCAGCGAGAAATAAGCCGTACTTGATTCCATTGGCAGAAAGTTCGGCAATGTCTTCAACGCCAGCGGCCTGCAAGGCTGGATTGAGGACAAGGGGAGTAATAATGTCCGCAATAAATGAGGTGATGACTGCCCCAAAGGCACCACCAATGATGACTGCGACTGCCAGGTCAACCACATTTCCTCGCATGAGAAATTGTTGGAAATCCCGCAGGAAGCCACCGACAGAGTTGACCGTTCGATGACGTGTTTGTTGATTTGCCATAATAGCTAATTCCTTTTTCCGATTCCTAAAAGTACCCACTCATTATTTTGAGTGAGTATTTATGACCAATAAGTCGATGTTATTTTAAGGCAAAATCACCCCTGCCTATGAACCGGTATTACGAACTTGATGATTCCGGTGCCCTGCTGTTGACTTTGCTCGACGAGAGTTAATGGAATTAAACCGCAACAGACCCTGGTGAGCTTACCCTACCCCTCTCCTCAGGAATTGCCCGATTGCCCTATCATTTTCCTCCGCTCAGGGAAATCGACGAAGGGGGTCAGGGGCAATCGGTGTTATTTTCTGTGCCATCGGGCATGATAGTGCGGCACAATGTTGCCGCTTCTAAGTCAGTGCCAACCACATTGGCATTGATCAGCACGGCATCGGTGAGGTCGGTGTTCTGGAGGGTGACCCGAATCAGACGGGCATTGACCAGATTCACCCCTTGCAGATTGGCCTCTGATAGGTCTGCCCGAATCAAATTTGCGCCGTAGAGGTCGCTGCCCTGTAGATCAGCGCCGGTTAGCACCACATTTCCCAATGTGGCCCGCACCAGAGAGGCTTCAACGAACTGGGCCTCCGTTAAGATCGCCCCTTGGAAATTACTTTCAGTACCGATAATGCTGGTAAAATTCGCCCCAGAAAAATCGCTGTCACTAAACTGGGCTTGGGTCAGTCGTGCGCCCGTAAAATCAGCCCCTTGCCCGGAACTTTCCCTGGCGTCAGCATCGGATAAGCGGGCTTGGGTGAGATCAGCTCCCTCCAATTGAGCCCAACGGAGATCGGCCCGGAAAAAGGCTGTATCCCGGAGGTTAGCGTTTCGCAAATCAGCCCGCTGTAGGTTCACCTCCGACAGATCTAATCCTTGGAGGATAGCGGCCTGTAAATCGCAGCCAATGCATTGCCGCGTGATGATCAATTCTTGCACTGGCGTAAAGGCGAGGGCGAATTCTGGGCTGATGGTGGCTAGGCTTCCCACTGCTGCGATCGCGGCGGTCATCCCTGGGTGCCATTTGCGGTTACGTTGTTGCTGGTTGGGTGCCATGCCCTCTCCTTATGCCAATGACTTAGCACCCACCTGGTGCTGCTGAGTCCTATGATATCGGGCTAAAGTGCCAGACCGCTGGGACGATCGCCCCATGTCCCCCCTGTCGTCTCCTTTGATGGCTACCCCTGGTGTTTTTGAAAAACGCCGTGCAGGGAGTAAAAATGCTTCTACAATGGCAAGAACTTTCCTTTACCTGCTAACGCTAGGTTCAGCCCTGTCTTGCTCAGACGTTATCAGTCGTCCCCCTGCGATTTTTGTCCGTGTTGCTGAATTGACCGCTGGTTGGCGTTAGATCCTGAGTGATCGCATTCTATGGCCCGTTCCTCTCCACCGATTATGACTGGTCTAAATGCCCCCAGGCCAAAGCATTGGCGCATTCCCTGGGGCTGGGCTTGGCCACTGTTCTGGAGCAGTTTAATGGTTGGGTCGGGGGTCATAGGGATTTGGGCGTTGGCCTGGTTGACCCGGATTCCACCTTTGCCTAATTGCCAAGAAATCAACCGATTTAGCTCTGACAATGAGCGATTGATCTGTGCCGAAACCCAAATGCAGTCGGCCAGTGCCCAGGAGTTGGCCAAGGCGATTGAGCTAACGGCGGACTGGCCTGAGGATCATCCCCTCTATGAAGATGCCTTTCCGATTTTAAATACGGCGTCCCAGCGACTGTTACAAAAGGCGACCCAAGCTGCCCACCGAGGGGATTTAACGGTTGCCGTGCAGCGGGCGCAGCAAATTCCTTTAGGCACCCCTTTGCGCCAGGAAGCCCAAACAGCGATCTGGAACTGGCAGCAGGAATGGAAGGCCGGGGAGGTGATTGTAGCGGGGGTTGAGCAGCAGATCTCAGCCCGGAATTGGGAGCAGGCCACGAAAACCCTGCAGGATCTGAAAACCCTGGAGAGCGACTACTGGCTCTCGGTTCGATTTGGCGAGCTGCAACAGGCGATCGCTCGCGAACAACGGGCTTGGTCGCAAATCCAACAGGCGCGGACTTTAGCCGGGACAGGCGAACCCACTGACCTGGGCGAGGCGCTGTTGCTGGCACAGCAGGTCGATCTAAATAGCTATGCCTGGAGTGAGGCGAAGGCCGAGATCGATCGCTGGAGTCACAATCTCTTGATCTATAGCTTCCAACGTTGGGAAGTCGGGGATATTGACGGGGCGGTAGCGGCGGTACAAAAAGTGCCCCCCGATCCGACCTTAGCCCCAGAAGCGTTGGATTTGATTCGGTTTAGCCACGGCCAGCAGTTGGCCCAGAAGGCGGATGGTTTCCAACCGGCCTACTGGCACCTGTTTTACCTGATGGAAGCGATTCAAGCGGTGGCCTCGATTCCACCCACCAGTTCCTTTTACGACGCGGCGCAAGCCTCTATGGCCGACTGGCAGGCTCAATTGGCCGATGCTCAATCCCTACAATTTGCCCACACGGTGGCCGGACTACGGCAGTCTTGGTCGTTTCGCTATGCCACTCAGGTGGCCGAAGCCATTCAGATCGGGCGGCCTCGGCGGGGGCAAGCTCAAACGTTGATTGCCCATTGGCAAGACGAGGTTGAGCAGATTCAAGATCGCCCTTATTTACTACAGGCCCAACGACTGGCCAAAAAGGGCACGATCGCGGCGTTGCAGTTGGCTATTGGCGAAGCCCAAAAGGTCGCTTTAGGCAGAGCCCTGCGGATTGAGGCTCAAACCTTGATTGCTGAATGGTTGGATCAAATTGAGGTGATTGAGGATCAACCCTTCCTGAATGAGGCTAATGTCTTGGCCAATGACGGCAAGTTAAAAGAAGCGATCGCTGCTGCCGCCCAGATCCAACCCGAGCGGGCGCTGTACGAGCAGGCCCAAACCATGATCAAGGATTGGACCCAAACCATTCAAATTGCCGAAGACGGTCCCATCCTGGAAAAAGCTAAATCTCGGGCCTATGCGGGATCATTAACGGAGGCCATTGGCATCGCCGCGCAAATCGCCCCTGGCCGTGCCCTTTATCGAGAGGCGCAGAATGCCATTGATCTTTGGGAAGCCGAGCGGGAATATATTTGGTCTTTGGAGGCCGAGGAAACAGACGGCGAGTCCTCGGAGGACGGTGCGCCAGCGGGGGAGACTGCATCCCCCAATGATGTGAATGGATCCAGGACCCCCCCTAGAACCGAGCGTAACGATTCCCCATGACCGCGTCTCTGCATCTCTTTTTGGTTGATGAGGACCCGGTTTTTCGGTTGGGGCTCAAAATTTGGCTAGAGCAACAGTCTGACTGTCGCGTCATTGGCGAAGCCTCCACGGGGGTAGAGGCGCTGACGCAATTGGCCCATCTCCAGGCGGTAACGCAAGCCAGCCCAGGGGATGCCGTTGCTTGGGCCGATGCATCCCCCCATGTTGATGTGGTGATTTTAGATCTGGGTTTGGGCCAGGGAGATCCAGAGCAATTACCGGGGCTGCAGGTCTGTCGCGATCTCAAGCAGCGCTTTCCAGCGATCCCGGTGCTGGTGCTCAGTGCCCAAGGGGATGCGGTTTTACAGGCGGCAGCCCAGGCCATGGGTGCCGATGGCTTTGGCCTGCGGAGTTTGCCGGTGCAGGAATTGGCCCGATTAATTCAACGGGTGGCGGCTCCGGCCATGGGGGCTGCTTCGTACCCGTTGACAACCGCTCGGAATCCGCTGGTGCGGCTGCGGTACTCTTGTTTGCGGCAAATTACGGTGGCGATCGCTGACATTGAGGCCCAGCAAACCCAGGCGGGCCTGCTGTATGGACCGGTGTTGGCGGGTCAACGCCGAGAGCTACGAGCCGCCCGCTGGTTGATTCAGCAAATTTTGCCAGGGGAGGCTGAGACGGATTCCCCTGATCCTGATGCGTCTCGCGCTAATGCCTCTAGAACTGCTGCTTCTAGGGCTGCTGCTTCTAGGAGTGATTCCTGGGTGATCCCCGCCCTCGATCCATCCGCCTCAGCGACGATGGCAATGACACCGAGACCGTTCGCCCCAGGGATGACCCTGGCGAATGTTCGCACGCGGGTCTGCGAAGCTGTCTTTAGTAAGTTGCAATGTCCCTTAGACAACGACTGCAACATTCCCTTGGAAATTGATATTTTGCGGAGCGATCGGGCGCGGGAGTTGCTCTATACCCTGCTGCGAGACTTCGAAGATTTGTTGGATGATCTGCAAAAGGCGCAATTGCCACCAGGACAAGTGATCGATACGGCCCCTACCCTGCTTTGCGACCTGTGGCAGAAGGTGACCACTGATTTCTTTGGCCGGTATTACACCCCCCAAGGCAGTGGGTTAGAGCAGCCCGTCGTCACGGTATTAGGCCGCGATGCCGAGGCCGTACAACAGAGTATTCTCAATCAAATTCCAGATGTCAGTCCCCTCCTCGGACATCTACTTTTCGAGGAGAGCCTGATGGTGGATGGCATCGCTTACATGGCCACAACCCCCGAGGCCCTCCGCCGTAGTCAGCTGATCCTGGAGAATCTGCTGATCCAAACCGCTTGCGCTGTCATGCAACCCTTGCTCAACCGATTTGCGGATGTAGAACCCTTGAAAAAGGGGTTATATCAGCGACGGATGATGTCTAGCCGCGATGTGGCGCGGTTTCGCAATGATTTATCTTGGCGCTACCGTTGGGATAGCCTCGTGAATGAGCCCAAAGCTATTTTTGAAAGTCAGCGCCGTTTCTTTCACTTTGGCCCCAGCGGTATCCAAGTGCAGTGGGTTTATGCCCCCCGCCATCAAGAACTGGAAGGGTTGGGGGGGGTACCCTATGCCCTCACCCTTGCCCTAGAAGCCCGAGACGCGATCGCCCCCAGGGTCAGAACGGTGGTGTCTTTGGTGGGCAGTAGCTTGGTGTATGTATTGACTGAAGTGGTGGGTAGGGGGATTGGCCTTGTGGGGCGTGGGGTTCTCAAAGGCATTGGCAGTGCCTGGCAAGAAACCCGGATGCGGCAACGACGATCTCGGGACGAAATTTAGCCCGCCCCGTCTCCCTAGCCCCCAGTCCCAGCCCCTGGGCAAAGCCGTGGTAACAACCGGGCCGAAAAACGCTACACCTTAGTCAAGACCGGCTGCTTCTCCTCCCCCGTGGGGGCACTACTGCGAATCCCTGGGAGTAACTTTTTGGCCAGGGCATGGCTCTCTTCCATTAGGTAGGACAAGAAAGTATTGGCCACCACCGAGAGCTGCTTACTCGCCAGGTGAGAGATATACCATTGCCGCTCAATGGGGAAATGCTCAACATCCAGGATGGCGAACTCACCGGCAGTGCCTTCGGAAATGATCGTGTGTAGAGACAGCACTGAGATGCCAAGGCCACCGGCGATCGCATGTTTAATCGCCTCGTTGCTGCCCAGTTCTAACCGGACTCGCACCGCGACCTCATGTTCTTCAAACAACCCTTGGATCGCTTGCCGCGTCCCTGAACCCGGTTCCCGCATGATGAAGGACTCCCCATCTAAAGCCTGAATGGGGATATTGTGCTGGCCCACGAGAGGATGATCCTTAGGGGCGAGAACCACCAAAGGATTATCGAGGAACGGATGAACGGTTAAGTCGGGCTGCTCCAGCGGTTGACTGATGATGTATAAGTCATCTTCGTTATTCACCATCCGCTCTTGAATGTGCTGGTGGTTGGTCACCTTCAAGGAAATGTCGATGCCGGGATACCGCTGACAAAAAGGACCCAAGAGGCGCGGCACAAAATACTTCGCGGTGGTGATGACGGCAATTTTTAACTGGCCTTGCTTCATGCCTTTGATGTCGGCAACAGCCATTTCAAACTGGTCTAACCCTTCAAAGACTTGCTGGCAGGTGTCCAAAAGTTTTTGTCCGGCCTGGGTGAGGTACAGGCGTTTGCCGATTTGCTCAAATAGGGGCAAGCCAACGGCCTTGGTGAGTTGCTTGACCTGAATGGAAACGGTGGGCTGGGTGAGGTACAGTTCTTCAGCAGCACGGGTAAAACTGCCATGGCGAGCCGTTGCCTCAAATACTTTGAGCTGGTGTAGCGTGGCGTGGAACAAGGGCTTAACTCCCCATGTAGGGTTAGCGGTTTTACTATAGATTTTATTCTATCAAACCATCTGTTCAGTAACGACTAATTCTATTGAAAATCCTTGACAACGCCGCAATGGGCGTTGCTAATCACAGGCCTGATTGTTCATCGTCAGGGCCGTGTGGTGCTGATGGTGGAGGCCAGGGCCAGAAGCTTTAGGGACTGCGCTTTGCCTGAGGTTAGGAGAGCCAGGGAGCGTGGACCTGGTATCGTCTTTGCTAGCAAACTCTCAAACAAGGAGCCCAGATTATGGTGCCTGCCAATATTGTGCTCGATCCGCTGCTGACCATGTGGCTCCAAGAAGATATCGGTCGGGGCGATCGCACCACGGACGGCTTGGGGGCGTTGGCACAGCGTCCGGGGCAGGCCCAATGGGTGGCTAAAGCACCGGGGGTCATTGCCGGTTTACCCATTGCCGCACGGGTGTTTGAGCTGTTAGGGGCAGCGCTCGTCTTTCAGCCCCTGATGGCAGAAGGGACGATGGTAGAGGCGGGCACTGAAATTGCCCAGATCACGGGTCCCCTCTGGGGACTCCTCACCGGGGAACGGGTGGCCCTGAACGTCGCGATGCATCTCAGTGGGATTGCTACCCTGACCCGTGAATACGTCAACAAAATTGTAGACCTGCCCGCGCAACTGGTTGATACGCGCAAAACCACCCCTGGTCTGCGCCTGCTAGAGAAATATGCCACCCAGGTGGGTGGAGCCTGTAATCACCGGATGGGGCTAGATGACGGGGTGATGGTGAAAGATAACCATATTGCTGCCGCTGGCGGGATCGAGGCGGCGGTAACCCAGATCCGTCAGGGCATTCCCTATCCCCTCACCATTGAGGTTGAAACAGAAACCCTTGACCAGGTGCAGGCGGCCCTGGACGCCGGGGCTGACATCATCATGTTGGACAACATGGCCCCAGCCCTGATGCACCGTGCCGTGGGCTTGATCCGTTCCACCGCTGCCCATGTCAAAATCGAAGCCTCCGGCAATATCACCCTGACGACCCTCCGCACCGTGGCTGAAACCGGTGTGGACTACATTTCTACCAGTGCCCCGATTACGCGATCGCCCTGGCTGGATCTGAGTATGCGCATCGACGCCTAACCCATCCCGACCCATCAGCGCTGCGCCCCCTGTCCCCGAGTTGCCCCGCACCCTAGCTAATCGCGTTCGCCTTCAGATTTTCTAGCTTGACGATTTTCAACGCCCCGATGTGGGTGGCGGCCAAATGCACTCGTGGCGCAACCCCATCATCAAAGGCTTGCTGCCAGCGAGAGGCACATAGACACCAGCGATCGCCTGGCTTGAGACCAGGAAAGTGATAGATAGGGGCAGGGGTGCTGAGGTCGTTGCCCAGGGCGCGAGTGTAGCTAAGAAAGGCTGCGGTCATTTCAGCACAGACCACATGGCGACCAAAGTCCCCTGGTCCGGTCTTGCAACAGCCATCTCGGAAAAAACCTGTCAGTGGGTCAGTGCTACAGGGTTGCAGGGGTTCTCCCAAGACGTTTTGGGCTTCGCTCATCGTGCAGATCCTCCAGGGTGAGAAAGAATGGCCCAACCGTCATTATTAAAGCCTGCCTGGGGAGCGAGGTGATCACCTCGCCCAGTTCAAAAATATGAATAAGCGCTTCAGAAGCAGCATATGACTCTGAAGCGCTTTGTTACATCACGGTGCAACGATCTCTCAGGGAGGGCAAAGCCAGCCCATTGTGGGGACTGGGTAGCTCGCCATTAACTGTGGCAATTGCAGCCGGTATGGCCACAGCCAGAACCGCCTGCCGAATGCCCATTGGCACAGGTTTCACTGCAGTAGTACTGACCTTCTTGCTGCAGAGCACTGCTGATATCAACGATGCACAGACAATCGTCACAGGCACATTTCATTTGGGTTACGGTCGTCATAATGATCTCCTCAATACGTGATTCTTGGATTGAAGCATGAACAAGCTTTCATGTCTCAATCATAACACATGAACAGGTATTCATACTTTTGGGCTTGATATTGGCCCTTTTGCTTGATATTGGAAAGGCAAGCGGCATCCTGGTTGCTTGCATGATGTAGGCTCGAAGCCTATGGAGGTTCCTGTGGCTAAGGTTGATCCGTTACCAGACGTGGCGCTGCCGATACAGCAGATCCTGAGTGTTGAAAAAGCCCAGCGGATGGCGGAGTTCTTTGGCACCCTCGGGGACCCCAATCGCTGGCGGATTTTGTCGGCCCTGGCCCTGGCCGAAATGCGGGTGCGGGACTTGGCGGCAGCGGTGGAGATGACCGAATCGGCGGTTTCCCATCAACTGCGGATTTTGCGCACCATGCGGCTGGTGGGCTATCGCAAGCAGGGGCGCAATGTGTTGTATTCCTTAAAAGACCATCACATTATGAATCTGTATCGGGACGTGTCCGAGCATTTGGACGAGCCCGATGACGGTGTTGCTTCACCCTAGCCTAGGCAATCAGGGTAGCCCTGCGACTATCAGGCCCATCATGCGTTGCAATTGCCCGCCGTGGCTGCCCACGCCTTTGTGCCTTTTTAGGCAGACTACAGCCATATCACTTTTGTCTGGGTCGATCACTTCTCTAGCTACCCCATGCATGGCAAAACCAATGCCGAGGCCAAAACCTGGTTACTGGCAGAAGCGGCGCAACTGAGGCTAGACGGGGATGAATTTGACGCCGTTTCCCACTCTGAGATTCCCGATCATCCGGTGGCGGCGGGTGCCCCTTACGATGTGGAAACCCACGCCCAGGCGATGGCAGAGTTTTGCAACTACTACGGCAATGCCAACCTGGTCTTGGTGTCGGTGCGTGAGCCGTATTTGGATATTCAGCCCGGCCCCAATGAGATTCCCATGTGGCCCCACCACTTCGACATTGCGGTGCTGGTCACCCTAGAAGACGGTGTCCCAGAGACGGCTAAGGTCTTTGGGTTTGGGTTTGACGGTGACGCCAGTTGCGAGCAGCCCTACTTTTACACCTATCCCTAGCCCCGCAGCCAGCGCCCCAAGACACTACCACCCCTGTCGGGCATCGGGCAGTGGACGTCAGCGGATACCTGGTTTGGGGCGTTACTTGCGGGGGAGGCGATCGCTCCAATTTCCGCAGATCAGCAGCGGGTCACCGTAGAAGCCTATCTGCGAGACGCGTCAGAACAGTGCCGAGCCATTGCGATCCATCATCCCTAGGGGGAGGGCTGTGCCGGTTTCGGGGATAGGCCTACTGGGTGCGTTTTTATCAGACTCCTGTCGATGGAAATTCCTGATCAATGGAGCCAGTTGAGGGAGGGGAACTTTGACTCAATGGGCTGCGGTCATTTCCTGACACAATAGATGGCGATATTGCCAGAGATCACCCCATGCGACTCACCCCTTGGCTGCTCACGAGTTTGATCGCCGGAACCCTAATCAGCACCCTGACGCCCCAGTCCCCTTTTACTCTGGCTGCTCAAGCCCAAGCAGAGGCCACTGATGATCGCCCCGCCGGTACGCCACCCCCCTTGCCAGAGGGTTTCAAAACCTATGCGCTTCCCGGCAGCTTTTCTATCCAAGTTCCTGAAGCCTGGGTGGCGGTGGGTTCTGAGGCCGAACAGTACGCCGTGATCACGAACTTTGAGGCCGATCTCGATCGCATCCCGCAGCCCAGCGACATCAAGACCGAAGTCTGGTTTACCGCAGAAACGGCAGATACCGCCGTTAACAATTCCATTCAAGCCATTATTAACAACGGCTACGCTGTCAATCGCTATCGCCAAGTGGATGTCAACCAACTCCGTGCCCTGCGCCTCTGGTTGGTCGATTTGCCCCTCGACTATCCCAACCAAGTCGTCACCTACATTGGCTACGGCACCTACGGTACCGCCATTCTCGTGACCCATTACCAAACCCGTGACGACGAAACCACTGCCCTGATTGAGCAAGTTCACGATTCCTTTGGCCTGTTGTTTCAATAAGAACCATCAGAATTAAAGCGCCAGGATACAGTGGGCAAAATCAGAGGTTAGGGCGAGTCGATGGCAAGAATTTTGGTGGTGGTTCATCAAGAAACCTCCAACCCAGGGCTAGTGGGTCAAAAGCTACAGGAGCGGGGCTATCAACTGGATATTCGTTGCCCCGCCCTCGGGGATACCCTGCCGCGCCATCTGACCGATCACGCTGCCACCGTGGTGTTTGGGGGACCGATGAGTGCCAATGACGACGGTGTTCTTCCCTTCATCCATCAGGAACTGCAGTGGATTCCCGTTGCCCTGGCTTCTGGCAAACCCTACCTGGGGATCTGCCTGGGAGCCCAACTGCTGGCGCGGGTGCTGGGTGCCACCGTTTCTCCCCATGCCGAGGGCCTGCGGGAAATTGGCTATCACCCGATTACGCCCACCCGCCAGGGCTGCGATCGCTTTCCTGGCCCGATGCAGGTGTATCAATGGCATTGTGAGGGCTTTGAGTTACCCGCCGGAGCCATTTCCCTTGCCCAAGGAAACACCTTTACCCACCAAGCCTATTGCTATGGTGATACCGCCTATGGTCTACAGTTCCATCCGGAGATGACACCAGCCCTGATTGACGAATGGACGTTACGGGGGACAGATCAACTGACCGAGCCCGGTGCCTATGCCCGCAGTCAACAGTTTGAGCAACATCACCAATTTGGCGCTGTGATTGATCGCTGGCTAGAGGGCTTTTTGGGACATTGGCTGGGCGGTGCCAACTGGACAGCGCAAATATCGGCATAGACTGTGGAAAACAGCGCCCACCTGTGGAAAAGCTGGGGAAATGCTGTGGATAACTGGGACAGCTTGGGGATAATAGGGAAAAAATTGTGCGCATTGGGATTTTAGGAACTGGATTGATGGGGGCACCCATGGCCCTCAAACTACAGACCTGTGGCCATGAAGTCAGGGTTTACAACCGCAGCCGCGATCGCCTCAGCCCATTAATTGAGGCCGGTTTGATCGCGGTCGATTCACCAGCAGACCTACTCACCAGCTGCGACATCGTGATTACTATGGTGTCTGACGCGGCGGCGATCGCCCAGACCCTTTTGAGTGGGTTGGCTAAAGTCCACCTGAGCGATCGCACTATTCTGCAAATGGGCACCATCGCCCCCCAAGAAAGTCGGGATCTAGCCCAACAGGTTATTCAAGCCGGGGGAGAATACCTAGAAGCCCCGGTGTTGGGCAGCATCCCTCAAGTCACAGCCGGTAGCTTGATTGTGATGGTCGGGGCAACACCCGCGCAGTTTCAGCGGTGGCGACCCCTATTGACCCACTTTGGCCCCGATCCGATCCACTTGGGGGACGTGGGTGCTGCCGCCACGGTCAAACTGGCCATGAATCAATTGATTGGTTCCCTGACCACTGCCTTTAGCCTCAGCCTAGCCTTGGTGCAGCGGGAAGGCTTTGCGATCGAGCCCTTTATGGATATCGTGCGGCAGAGTGCCCTCTATGCCCCCACCTTTGATAAAAAACTCCAGCGCATGGTGACCCAAGACTTTAGCAACCCCAACTTTCCCACCAAGCACTTGCTCAAGGATATGCGTCTGTTTACCCAAACCGCCGCCGATCTGGGGTTAAATGCCAGCGTGGTAGAAGCAGTGGCGCAAGTGGCCCAACAGACGGTCGAAGCCGGAGCTGGAGATGCTGATTATTCAGCTGTGTACAGCACCATCAATCCGGGGCGTTATAGCCGTCGCCACTTAGGTTAAGACGTTACCACCTTGAGAACGTGCTCCATCGCATCTCTTAAG
>JAQCKL010000553.1 GCA_027592485.1 Cyanobacteriota bacterium | reverse complement strand
CATGGCACTCACCGGAGATGGGAAATGCTTCTAGCTTATGTCTTAATGCAATTGGCGACTGCTATATGCAAGAAAGCCAGGACCTATAGTAGGAGATAGGCATGAGAAAAGACTTCAGACGCCTTCTCGTGTTTCTGGCAATCCTAGTCGCCGTGGCTGGAATTTACGGTGTCTATGCTGGCATCCTGGTGCCGGGATGGGAGTTTGATCAGGTCAGTGCTGAACTGGGTCGGGCATACGAGCGGTCCAGGTCACGAAACGAACAAGCTGTTAAAGCGACCCCGATCGCTCAAACGACGGATACATGGCGTGATGCTGTCAACGAAGCCATGGCCGCCAGTGAAGCGGCCCAAACGGCAGCAACCGTAGGGGAATGGCTGAGTGTAGTAACCCTCTGGAGTAATGCTATCGAGCTCATGCTAGCCGTTCCAGAGACGAGCGAATATTACACAAAGGCACAGCAGAAGGCGGTGGAGTATCAGCCCAATCTAGAGTATGTTCAGCAAAAATGGCTGGAAGCAAGGATTAGAGCTGACGTCAAAGAATACGCAGTAGACGGTGGTCATAACTGCAGCCGTATCACAGAAGTATCGCCAGTAAATTTAGAGGCAGTCAAGCTTCCTGTCTTTGAAGTTGCTTGCTCTGAAGGCGAAACGTTTACGTGGACTCAACTCGCGGATGGAGACGTTAAGGTCACCAGCCCTTCGTTTTAGGTTAAGCGGCTAGGCTAGTGCCTAAAAGACAGGCTCCAACTAGGTTGACCCCCGCTAAGTTGGCACCCTCAATCTCTGCACAAAGCAGGTTAGCGTGACTCAAAGAGGCTCCTGCCAGGTTGGCTGCCCGCAGATCTGCCTCTTCTAAGCTAGCTTCATTTAGCACGGCCCCTCGGAGGTCAGCATGGGAGAGATTGGCCCCTTTGAGATTGGTGCCACTCAGATTAGCGCCTCGCAAGTCTGCGCCTCGTAAGTCTACCCCTTGCAGGTTAACCCCCATCAGGTTAGCGCCATTCAAGAAAGCACCTACTAGGCTAACGCCGCTCAGAACGGCTCCCATGAAGTTGGCCCCCCTCAGGTTTGCCCCCCGCAAATCGGCTCCGGTCAGATTTGCCTGCATGAGGTTGGCCCCCCACAAGTTGGCCCGTAAATCGGCACCAACCAGACAAGCCCCTAGAAAATTTGCCCCTTCTAACTTGGCCTGAGCTAAATTGCTAGCCCTCAGATCCGCCCCCACCAGATTGGCTCCGCTGAGCACGAATCCAGATAAGTTCGCCCTTGCGAGATCTTCATCTTCTAAATCGGCTCCTGGCAATTGTCGTTGGACGCCAGCTCGAATTGCCTCAACATCAACCATCGGGCTACTCCTGGACTAAGACACGGACGAAGTGGACGTTGAGGCGGCAACTCGATCCCAAGTATCCACCTCTGGGTTGAGTAACCCTGCCCCTAAGCTGACTTTGAGGGGAATAGTCGGCAGACTCAAGCCTTGCTGCAAACCCTTAACCATTAGGGACAAAATATCCACTAGTTTGGGGTCCCATCGCTCCCCTTGCGTTTGCTGACAGGTGGCTAAAACCTGTTCGATTGCCGCGTCTCTATCCTCGGCATCAGGCGATAGAGACGCAACTTGCTGCTGAAAATAACTCACCAAGCTCAGCATTCGAGATTCCAAGGGAATTTGGTCTCCAGCTAGCCCTGCAGGTTGACCACTGCCATCCCAATATTCGGTTTGGTGGGTGATAATCTGGGCGATCGCCCGCAGTTGCGGCATCCGTCGGAGCACCTGCGCCCCCGGCACTAAGGGGCAACTGGGGGCCTCAGTTTGAGGCAACGCCTCGGCTTGCAAAGGTGCAATGCGGTATAGCCACCCCGCCAAACGCAGGCGCTGCAATCGCCAAGCCGGCAGATCGGCTAATTGCCCCATCATTTCCAACAGAGCCACGACCTTCGTTGCCGCTAACGGATTCACCGGATCCATGGCATCGGCCAGCTGCGCCATCCGCAACATGGCCTGGAGCTCATTGGACAAAAGATTGTGATGGAGATCTTTGGGGGTGGCAAAAGCGGCCTCGCCATCGGTCTCGCTGTCTTGGAGGTAGTCCAGTACCCGCGTCACCACCCGACTCAAAGCCTGGGTCGAAGTGGCTTCACTTAACGTTGGATTTGCCGCTAAAATCGCGTCTCTTTGCTGTTGACAAAGGGTTTGGAGATCTGGATCGTACTGACCTAAATGTTGAATGATGTGGTCCATGGTCTGCCCCACTAGGGTCGGCTCAAAGGTCCACAAACCGTAAAATTTACGCTCCAGATCATGGCTTGGCACCCCTTGAGAGCCATAGTCTGCGTCGGTGAGCTCTTGGCACAGCACCATCGCGGTGTACTGGGGCGACAAAATGATCAAATGCCATTCTTGGGCCACTGGATCCGCTGGCGCTAAGTCCACAAGGGCAACATTGGGCCGTTGACTGGTGGCATGGCTATGGAACCCCGCGTCAGGAGCTGCCATAATCACGACTTGCTCGGCTTGCTCAGCAATGGCTCCGTAGCGATCGGCCTCTTGTAGGTACCATTTGCCCTGCTGGAATGCGGCGATCACCAGGGGCTTACAATCCGCCGCCAAAATACAGTCTTCGAGGGCATGGCAAAGCGCCACCAGGGTGTTTTTGTAGTAAACCCCAAAGTTGATTGGGCTCTCTGCTGATATTGCAGGATTTTGGGCCTGTACTAACTTTTGAAGAATTGACCCGTCCCGCATGATCTCTCTATTGACCCTCTAAATAATGAATGACAGTTACAAATACGAATGAGAATGCTGCTGTGCTCAGCCCTTGGGTATCAGGATGATAGCGTAGCAAGCTGCCGTTGGGTGTTCACGATGGGTGCGGAAAGGGCCTCTTCTAGGGGAGATAACCCAAACCGCGCTTCGAGAATGTCCATGACCTCGCGGCCAAAATCCCGAGGATTTTGCTGCCAAGCCTGAAGACAGACTTCGCCAAACATTGATCCCAAGGGCTCTGGGTTCCAGAGCAGCTTTTTGGCGACCCAAGGTAAATGGATGGCCAGGGGATCATATCCCTTTTCCAGGATGCCTTCCTTAAAGGCATAGTCCTCCAGATGGGTATGGGGCTGCAGGCCAATGAAAAATATGGCAGGGTCCACTTTGTCGGCACCAAAAA
>JAQCKL010000552.1 GCA_027592485.1 Cyanobacteriota bacterium | reverse complement strand
GCCTTGAGGCGCTCCTGACTTGCTTTGGGAACGCCTTTTTTTAGCTTGCTAGTCTAAACTCCAGTTGGGTAATACGTAGGGGCTGGCTCGGGGCGATCGCGTGGGACCCCTACCGCCCAATCCCAATCTGACTATCGTGAAGGACCCTTGAAATAGGAAAAACCCTGGGTGGCGGCGAAGTCTGCCCTATCAGCAGATCGTGCCTCTATAGCGCTGGCCACTTGGCTTAGGACACCTAGGCTCGCTCTGATCCCTAGCGCCGCAGCAAAGTGACTCGCAGTCTTGTCCTAACCGGACTGGCGACTGCTATACCGATCCCTGGCGCAGTTTCTCGGCGATGCGATCGCAGGCCCGAGCCGTAATCGCCATCTCGGTGAGGGTGGGGCTTTGCCACCCCGATGAGGTCCAACAAGCGCCATCGGTCACCAACACATTGGGGGCCTCCCAGCATTGGTTGTCGGCATTCACAACGGAATTTTGGGGGGAGGTGCCCATGCGCGCCCCACCCACTTCGTGGATGTAGTAGCCAGGGGGGGCTGCCGGGAGCAGGCTCTTTTCGACCCGGCCCATGAGGGGGGCGATCGCCGGCATGTGGAACAACTCAGACAGGGCATAGCACTCGCCACCCGCCGCCGCCACCGTGGCCTGAATTTCCTGGCGCATGTGGGCCACCATCTGGTGCTCGTTGTCCGACCAAGCGCAATCGATATGGGCGGCGGGTATGCCCCAGGCATCGACGGTATCGGCGCTGAGGCTGACCCGATTTTCGGGTCGGGGCAACACTTCCCCATGGCCAATCAGGAAGCCGATCGTCCCCTTTCCGACTTTGTGGAGGATCGACGGCACCGCAAAGCGCTGAATGCCGCCCCACAAGCCATATCCCCGCAAGAAAGATTCGGCTTGGGGCTGGCCTAAGTTGCAAAAGCGAGGAATGAAAAAACTCTCGCTGCCGGACAGGGGAAACGTATCCCCAGGGGCGGGCACCCCCGGCAACCAGAAAAACTGGGTGGTGGAAACGTGATCCATCAAATAGCGCCCCAGCACATCGGCTTCGTTGGGCAAGCCATGGGGCTGATGGGCCGCAGTGGAGTGGAGCAAAATCCGCACCGACTCGATCGCCGAGGCACAGAGCACAATGATCTTGCCCCTGACTTCCTGGGCGGTTTGGGTGAAGCGATCGATAAAGGCGACCCCGCTGGCCCGATCGCTGTCCTTCTCAAACATCAGGTGGCTGACCACCGCATTGGACCGCAGTTCCACATTGCCCGTGGCCAGGGCGGCCTTCAACGACGAGCCGGGGCTGGCGGCCCGAGACCAGGGCTGCTCTGGGGTGGGTTTATGCAGGGCAAAGCCTCGGGAATGGATGAGCTGGCGGTCGGACCAGTGGGAACTGACCAGCCCTTGCAATTCGGCCTCCCTGGGGGTGAGGGGCGACGGCGGCAAATAGTCGCCATCGGGCAGTTGGGCCAGCCCATCCCGCACCCCCCGCACCTGGAAAAATTGCTCTAGGCGGGTGTAATAGGGGGCCAAGTCAGCGTGGGCGATCGGCCAGTCTTCCCCAAAGCCGTCGCGCTGGGCGGCTTTGAATTCATAATCCGACAACCGCAGGGTAATGCCGCCCCAGGTGTGACTTTTGCCCCCCACCTGCCGTCCGCGCGTCCAGTAAAAGGGTTTGTGCGCTGGGGTGGTGTAGGGGTTTTCCCGCTCGTCTACAAAGAAGTCGGGGTTGGTTTTCCAGTAGCCGGGGTGGAGGGCTTGGTAGCGATGTTTGCCCGTCGCCAAGCCATAGGCCCGCCGCGCCATGTCCCGCACCGGATTGATCTGATCCCGTTGCGGATCCACGTCCCGCCCCGCTTCGAGGACCAGGACCCGCAAGCCCCGCTCACCGAGTTCTTTGGCGGCAACCCCCCCGGTCGCCCCGGACCCCACCACGATCGCGTCGTAAGGTTCCGCTGTTGTTTGAATCTGCATCCCCGTTTTCCTTGCTGGCTTAGGGCGATCGCTATAGCAGTTGCCAGTCCGGTTACAAGACTGTGAGCCACTGTGCTGATGCGCCACGGAACAGGGCGATCCGAGGGGTCTTAAGCACAGTGGCTAGCGCTATAGGCCTGCCGTCGTTCAGCATAAATCCTATCGGCCCGTCTACCGCTAGGTTAAGGCGGATAGTGACGCCTGGTTGTCGGTGGAAGACCCCAGCAGCCGTCGGGATCCGACGGCTGCATTCCAGCAGATCAGCATTCAAATGCGATCAGGATCAATCCCCAACTCCCGTAACTTAGCCACCAGCTTCTCATTCCGCTGTCGCGCTATCTCGGTCTGCTGTTGGGCGATCTCGGCCCGCTGCTGCTCTGCGACTGCCGACTCTTCGGGACTAGCGACCAAAACCCCGTCAGCCGTAAAAAAGCGGAGTTGCTGATTATGGATGCCCAGGTACAGTCCCAATTGCTGGCTCCAGCGCCAGCCCTGCTCTGTGAGCGGAATCGGCTGGTAGGTACCGTCAATCAAATGAAAGCCTTCGAATTCAAGGCTGTGGGGGTCAAACCAGAAGTAATCTGGGGTGCGGAAGATGTCTTGGTAAATCTGCTTTTTGAGACCCCGGCCTGTACTCGCGGTGGAGTCTGATAGCAGCTCGACTGGCTGGAGCAGCAAATTGCATGGTGTTTGCGGGGTCTTTAAGCTGAGATCGGTAACGTCAGGATAAAGGTTGTGCCTTGGCTAGGCTCAGACTCGACGGTGATCTGTCCCCCATGTTTTTCAACAATGATTTGTTTTGCGATCGCAAGTCCTAGCCCTGTCCCTTTACCCACCCCTTTTGTCGTAAACATGTGATCAAAAATACGCTGTTTGACGCCATCATCCATGCCAATGCCATTATCATGAATGGCAATGAACACCTGTTGCTGATCATCCCCTAAATCAACCTTAACGGTAATCACATTGGGATGGGCCATTAAATCATCAAAGCTACGTTCCTTACTCGCCTCCTCAAGGGCATCAATCGCATTTGCCAACAGATTCATAAAAACTTGATTGAGCTGACCTGCGAAGCATTCAATGTCAGGAATCTCTTGATAATCTTTTTTGATCTCAATGGTAGGCCTGAGGTCATTGGCCTGTAAGTGTCCCAGGGTCTATCCAGGCTTAATAGCTAGGATCGTGGTTGATGGAACATCTGCATCCAAC
>JAQCKL010000017.1 GCA_027592485.1 Cyanobacteriota bacterium | reverse complement strand
CGTCCTCTCCGCCTGCGACACCGGCCTCGGCGACATCGCCAACGGTGAGGGCGTCTATGGCCTCAGACGAGCCTTTGCCATTGCTGGCGCTGAGACCCAACTGATCAGCCTCTGGCAAGTGGATGACTTTGGCACCCAAAGTCTGATGGCCGACTACTACGAGCAGCTTTTGAGCGGCATGGGTCGCGCCGAAGCCCTGCGAGAGGTGCAACTAGCGATGATTAATTCCGATAGTCGATACGCGAACCCCTATTACTGGGCCGCCTTTATCGTCACCGGCGATTGGCGACCTTTAGATTGAGCCGCTAGATTGAGCCGCTAGATTGAGCCGTGACGTGCGCTCCAGTTCCGCCGCCTGGAGCACCGAGCAGCGATCAGCTGGGGTTTGCCGATATGCTTTGGGAGTCAGACAAACCCCTTATGATCAGGGCAACGGCCTGCCCCATCACCAGAGCCACCCATGGTTTTACAAGTTTCCCCGACCCAAAAGCCACCCACCGTCACTTGGGACCCGCTCCCCACTGACTACCCCCTCCCCGACGACCCCGTGGAAAATATTCAACAGCCCGCCTTGGCGTCAGCTCTCACCGACGCCCTCGGGGCCGCAGGCTACATTCAGCCCGCCATGCTGATCGGCACCAACTTTGGCTTGGTCGCCACCGTTAATAAAAAGATCGTCGTCAAAGCCCCCGACTGGTTTTACGTGCCCCAAGTGCAACCCGTTTCGGCAGGGACGATTCGCCGGAGCTATACCCCCCAGCTCGAAGGGGCTCCCGTTGCAGTGGTGATGGAGTTTTTGTCAGAAACCGAAGGCGGAGAACTGTCCGTGCGGTCCACACCGCCCTACGGCAAGCTCTACTTTTATGGGCAAATTTTGCAGGTGCCCACCTACATCACCTACGACCCCTACGAACCCAGCCTAGAGGTGCGGCACTTAGAAAAAGGCCGCTACCAACTGCAATCCGCTAACGAAAATGGCCGCTGGTGGATTCCTGAGCTGAAGCTGTTCTTGGGATTGTGGCAAGGGGAACGGCTGGGTCAAGTGGCCCATTGGTTGCGCTGGTGGGACTCAGACGGCAACCGGCTGTTGTGGAGCAGTGAGCAAGCCCAACAAGAACGGCAACGGGCCGACCAGTTAGCTGCCAAATTACGCGAACTGGGCATCGACCCCAATCAAATTCCTTAACCATTCCCCTCCCAGGAGGGGTGCCCATAGGGCGGGGTGGGTTGCCTTTACAAGCGCTCTAGCACCCGAATCCCCAACAGCGATAACCCCAACTTCAGCGTCCGCGCCGTCAAATCACACAACATCAGCCGCGACGTGCGCTCCGGTTCCGCCGCTTGGAGCACCGAGCAGCGATCATAAAACTGATTAAACACCTGGCTCAGCTCAAATAAATACTGACAAAGCCGGTTGGGATAGAGATCCTTCGCCACCTCCGCCAGCACCTCATCCAACTGCAAAAGGTGCTTAGCCAGGGTGAACTCGCTCTCATCCGCTAGGTGGATCGCCGCATTCTTCCCCAGGGCAGTGAAATCAATCCCCCCCTTACGGCTGATGCCCTGCACCCGCACATAGGCATAGAGCAAATAGGGGGCGGTGTTGCCCTGGAGGGCCAGCATCTTGTCATAGCTAAAGATGTAGTTGCTGGTGCGGTTTTGGCTGAGGTCCGCATACTTGACCGAGCCGATGCCCACCGTCTCCGCCACCTGCTGAATGAAGTCTTCGGTTTCCTGGCGGTCCTCAGCGGCGATGCGGGCTTCGAGGTCAGCGCGCGATCGCTTCACCGCCTCATCCAGCAAATCCTTTAGCCGTACCGTCTCCCCCGAGCGGGTTTTGAACTTCTTGCCATCCTCCCCCTGCACCACCCCAAAGGGCACATGGGTGAACTCGCTCTGGTCAGGAATCCATCCCGCCTTCGCCGCCACCTGAAACACCTGGGCAAAGTGGTTGGCCTGCCCCGCATCCACCACATACAGCACCCGCTCCGCCCCATCCTGCTGGGTGCGATAGCGAATCGCCGCTAGGTCCGTGGTGGCGTAGTTAAAGCCGCCATTCGATTTTTGGATGATCAACGGCTGGGGGTCGCCATCCTTGTTGGTAAAGCCATCCAGGAAAACGCACTGCGCCCCCTGGTCTTCCACCAGTAGCCCTTGATCCTTGAGATCCTGGGCCACATCCGCCAGCAGCGGGTTATAAAACGACTCCCCCCGCTCCTGGAGGTCGATGTCGAGGCGATCGTAGATGGCTTGAAAGGCGCGGCGGGACTGTTCGCAGAGGATCTGCCAAGCCTTGCGGGCGGTTTCATCCCCCGACTGTAGGGCCACGACGGCATCCCGCGATCGCCCCTTAAAATCCTCATCTTCATCAAACCGCTGCTTGGCCTGCTTATAAAAGGTGACCAGGTCGCCAATATCCACCGCCTCGGCATCGGCTAAGGCTTCCGGGCAGACGGTCTGCAAATGGGTAATCAACATGCCGAACTGGGTGCCCCAGTCCCCCACATGGTTGAGCCGCAGCACGTCATGGCCCATAAACTCCAGCACCCGCGCGATGGAGTCGCCAATGATCGTGGAGCGCAGGTGGCCCACATGCATTTCCTTGGCGATGTTGGGGCTAGAGAAATCGACAATCACCTGCTGGGGCTGTTTGGCCATCTCCACGCCGAGGCGATCGCTGCCATGGATCCCCTGAAGTTGCTGCTGGATATAATCCGCCTTCAACCGCAGATTAATAAAGCCCGGACCGGCAATTTCTGGCGGTTCGCACAGGTCATCCACCTGGAGATGGGCAACGATTTGCTCGGCGATCGCCCTCGGCTTATTTTTCAGCCGTTTGGCCAGCCCCATCGCCCCGTTGGCCTGGAAGTCCCCAAACTTGGGGTTACTGGCCGGGACCAACACCGGATCCGCATCCGCTAGCTCCGGCCCAAACGCCGCCACCAGGGCCTGTTGGCAACGGATTCGTAAGGTGGCGATCGCAGCTAGCATGGAGCATTACTCCCCTTCGCGGGGTTCAATATGGGTAATTCTGTGATGACATCCACCCACCCCCAGCTCCCCTATCCCCTGCTAACTGCAGCGGCGATCGCGGCCCTACCTGAGCAGGTCTTTGTACATCCCCTCAATCCTAGAGCAATCCGCCACACCAAATCCCTCGGGGATGCAGTCGGTTGCACCCATCTGGGGGTGCATCTGGTGCGTCTCGCCCCCGGTGATGACTCCACCCAGTACCACCGCCACCACGCCGAAGAGGAATTCATCTATATCCTGTCGGGGCGAGGCCTCGCCGAAATTGGGGATGACACCATCGAAGTGCAGCCCGGCGACTTTATGGGCTTTGCCCCCAACAGCCTGGCCCATGGGCTCACCAATCCCTTTGATGAGGACCTGGTATACCTGATGGGCGGCACCCGCCTAGACTACGACATTTGCGACTATCCCAAGGTGAACCAGCGGCTGTATCGGGTAGGGGAGCAGCACAAATGGGTGGATGTGCCACCGCCCACTGAGACCCCATGATTGCCCCATGTCGAAGCGATCGAACGGCCATCTGCCAGGGGCTGTCTAGGGGCTAATCTGCGTCAGGGTGACGCCTGAGACGCTGTCATCTTGATGGAGGAAGAACGCAGCCACGCAGAGGGCGGCAGGTTCAGTGGAGCCCGCATCGTAGGGACAGCCCCGAAACACCAGTTGACTCCCTTGGCGTTCAGACTCAATCAGGTTGAGGTCTTGACCGTCATTCAAAATCTGGACATAGTCCCAGGCTTCCCCTTGGGAAATGGGCTGATAGAGGGTGAGCGTAAATTTAACGGACTCCGTGCCATTGAGTGCCGTGATCAGGCTGGCATCTCTAAAGGCATAAATCCGGACATGGCATGAGGAGGTGATGTCGTAAAAGCCACAGTCCTGGTTAATTTGATGGACTTGCTCAAATAGGGCTTGACTGAAGTCTTGCTGGATAAAGCGGTCATCGTCCTGCCCAAATCCATCGTCGGGTGGTGCCACCGTGGATGCCTGCGCGGTCGCTGTGGCCTGTTGCTGGGCCGATGATGCAGTTATGGCGGCTGGGCTCTCAGTAGCTGCCCCTGTGGAGGCGGGCTGCTCAGGGGTCCCTGGGTTTGCACATCCCCAGGTGGCAAGTCCGACCAGCCCGGAAAGCACCACGGTCGTCACCCTAAACGAACAAGATTGCCTATATTTCAACATCTTCGACCCAACTTTTAAAGCCTGTAACGGTTGGAATTGCCAGCGGCATTCCAATGTGGGGGGAGACTACACCGCAAAGGGATCGGTTTCCGCTTGGGCGATGATTTTGGGGAGGGTGATGCGATCTCTGGGCAAAACGACGGGGCAACTATCCCTTGGGCTGAGGCTCTCGATAGAGGCCGTAAGCGGCAACAATTCCCAGGATGAGGCCAAACAAATGACCCCACCAGGCCACCATCGGGTTGGTGGGGAAGATCCCCCAAATTTGATAGCTGTAGTTGGCCAGTACAAAAACGGAAATGGCCAAGGGTACGATCCGCCTTTCGAGCCAGCCGATCACGAGCAAATAACCGAATAGGGTATAGACCACGCCGCTGAGCCCATGGACACTGGTGGGTCCCAACAGCCAACTGACCGCCCCGCCCCCGAGCCAACCGATGCAAAAGGTGATCCAAAAGTCACGGCGACTCTTAACCAGAATCAACCAGCTAAAGATGGTGAAGGCAATACTGTTGCCAATCAGGTGACCAAAGCCCCCATGGGAAAAGGCCGCAAAGATGATTCCTGGCAAACCCTCGATCGTGCGGGGGTGAATCGGTAAATTCCAGCGCCCCCCAAAAAACACCTGATCGATGATTTCTTGAGCCCAGGGAATTGCCAGGATGTAGAGCGGAATCAAGGCGTTCTGCTTCCAGCGGGCCATCATTGTCGGACGGGGTGCCGTTGCTTGACCATCCGAGGCGGGTGGCGGCGAACCAGATGGAGCGCGATAGTTTTGCTCTACCTCTGCGGTCAGTTGATCAAGCTTTGCCTTCAGATTCGGATCGTCTGCTGTCATGGCCCGTGGTTAAGTGCTGCACCCAGCTTAGACCCCCGGACCCAGGACTGCCCACTGGTGATTATCCATCGATCCTGGGCTCAGACCAACAGCCCAGCCCAGATATGCAGTTGCAACCCTCTTAACTGACGTCACCGTTAGGAAGAGGGGCAGTCTAGGACAACCTCAAATTCCAACATGTAGGCAGTGGGTTTAGTGCGGGCAGGGAGACGACTGAGCTGCTCTAGGAGCTCTGCCTCTGCCTGCTCATCAAACAGACTATAACCCGAGCTATCAAAGGCTTTCGGCGGGTCTAAAACTTGATTGTTTTCATCCAGGACAATCCCCAGGGTGCCGTCCTCAGGCAAGGGATTGAGGGCGGGTGGATCGACTTCGCAGGCCAATTGATACTGGATAGACAGTTTTAAAGCAGGGTATTTCCAATCCTCTGGAGAGGAGGTTAGCGTCTCGGCCCACTTGCTAACCCCGTCAATCTGAGCCTGTCGTGGCGTCATTCGCTCCTCTGCCCCCTTATCTTGTCGGTAGGCTGTGCGATCCCGTAATCGTTCTTCAAAAGTGGGGACAGTGGGCGGGTTGCCTGGAGATGATCCGTTCAAACCATTTTCAGGGGGCAAATCACCGATATTAGGCGTTTCTGGTGTTTCGGATGTTTCCGGTGTCTCAGGGGTTTCCGGTGTCTCAGGAGTGGCGGGGGTTGCAGCCTCAACCTTAGGGGGAGAGGGTTCTGTCCTAGGGGTTGGGGTTGTCCGTTCAGGTTGCCGAGAGGCTTGATTGGGCAAGGTAGATTTCTCTGCGGTTGCCGCCGCCTGGGTCTCAGGGTCAGGGGATTCTGGCGGTAGTCGAGAAATGGAAATGGCGGCTGGGTCAGGTTCTAAAACGACTTCTGGTTCTAGCTCCCCATTGACGTCTGACTCCGGCCAGGGCACCACCAAAGCGAGGCCATGGAGGGCGATCGCTAACCCCAAAAAAACCACACCCCCGACTCGACGGCCCCATTTGCTTTCGACTTGAGAGCGCTGCGGAGACGCATTTTTAGCAATAGGGGTCGTCTGGTCTTGAGAAGGGGCCATCGGTACAGGCATTAAACGACAGTTGCCTTGGGGATGAAGCTATACCATAGCGACTCTGTCTAAAGGGATTGCTCTAGATAGGACAGTTTTGCCAGTGGCTAGGAAGCAGGACGCTGGGGCGGTGAAGTTAACGGTTGTCTGAGCAGTTCTCTTAGCGGACCGTTACCAAGATCACCCCACAAGTAATCAAGCCCATGCCCACCAGCCGCCCCAGGGACAACGGTTCTTGAAAGAAAAAATAGCCTGCTATCACCGATAACACATAAATCAGGGAGGCAGAGGGGGCCGCAATGCTGAGGTTGATGCGGGTTAGGGCCAAAATATAAGCGATCGCCCCCACCCCGTAAGCACAGAGCCCCCCGAGCAGGGCCGGGGTCGTGGCGATACTGAGAATGTGGGAAACGGCATTATCAGCGGTGACTTCCCCCAATTGCAGTGCCCCTATCTTTAGCAGCAGCTGGCCGCAGAAACTGGCGATCACGGCAATCATTAACAGGCCAAATTCTTGGGGGCTCACAGTGGGTAATTATCCGGTTTCAAAACAACAGGTATTGCGGTCTATAAGGTCCAATTTTAGAAGGTAGACCGTCTACCTTCACCCCATTAAGTTGCCCTCTGCCGTGGCAACTTAATGGGGTGCCCTCAACAATTGGGCGGCTGATCCGAATCTTCCGGTTGATATGGTACTGGCCACTTTGCTTAGGACATCTAGGATCGCTCTGATCCTAAGCGCAGAAGCAACGTGGCTCGCAGGCTTGCCCTACCGGGACTGGCCACGGTTACTCGTATAGCCAATCCTTGAGAGAGGGCTCCCAACTGGCTAATTCATCTTCCTTAAACCACAGGGCGATTTCCCGTTGGGCGGTTTCTACCGCATCCGAACCATGGATGAGGTTACGACCAATGGTGATACCAAAATCCCCTCGGATGGTGCCGGGTTCAGCGGTCAAAGGATTAGTGGCACCAATCAGCTTGCGGGCCGAGGCGACCACCCCGTCCCCTTGCCAAACCATGGCCACCACCGGGCTAGAGGTGATGAAATCAACCAAGCCGCCAAAAAAGGACTTGTCTCTGTGAACGTCGTAGTGCTGTTCCGCTAGGTCACGGGGGACCGCCATGAATTTCATGCCAACGAGGGTGAAGCCCTTGGTCTCAAACCGTTTAACCACCTCACCAATCAGGCCCCGCTGGACTCCATCGGGCTTGATCATAATAAAACTGCGTTCCACAGATACTGACTCCTAACGTACGGATGACGTTCTCTATGCTCAGGAACACGGTCCTTTTTGTAAAGCTTTTTTCGAATATTGATGGGGTGATCGTCAAAAACGGTCCAGATGAGGGGTGATTTCATCGTCGGAACTCCCCAGTCATGCCCTGGAGTCCCCCCGGAAGTTCTCCCTGCCCATTGCATCCTCCTGCCCAGCGCCGATCGGTTTCCCTACTGGGGGACAATAAAGGTGTAAATCACATCCCCATGATCCGTAGGTTCAAACTGGGCAAAAAAGTCCTGCGCCCGTGCATCTAGGAACCGCCGCGCTTGGGGACCCGGAATCTGGGCCGCCATGGCAAACTCCAGCACGCTGAGGCGACCTTGGTGGTAGCGGAGATGGTCGTAAAAAATGCCATACAGCACCCGCTGATACTGACGATGGCGCTGCCATAGCCCTAACCCCACCAGGGCGACGGCCCCCACCAGCAACCAAGGCAAAAGCATCTGTAGCAGGAGGAATAGCAATGCACCCGCCCAGGTCAGCGCGATCGCGATGCCCAATCGGGCTGGGAGGTGGGTGGGTGGACTATGCCGGTGTAATGGAGCCATGGCCGGTACCGGACAACGACAGGGAAGGAACCGTCCCCAAGCCCATGAACACAATCTCGGAGAACAATACAAACATACTTAAATTTCGGCGCAGGATACCCATCTCGTTTCAGTAAGCTTAGGAAAGACAGCCCACCCCTCTCCCCTGATCCCGTTTTTCTATGCTCAAGTTTAGTAACCCCAAGGCGCGTCAACAGGCTGAGCAACTGATGCAACCCGCCCTGATCCGGGTGATTGACAATATCCGCAAATGTTTAGACGACTCGCCTTGGGCAGGGCGCTATCAAGAAGCCCATATCTGGCCCGAGAGGGCGACCGAGGCTGATATTCAACAGGTCAAAGCCCTCATTACCCAGTTAGAGCACGCCCAGCCAGAGCAGGTTGCCCGCCTAGAAGCGCAGTTAGCGGAACTCCCTCAGCCCTTTCCGGTATACGAGTTGCACCTCACCCAAGGGGATCAGAAAAAGACGGTTGATCTGTGGGATCTCTGCTATCGGACCTGTTTTAAACGGTTCCCCGTGGGCGATCAGGCGGTGGCGGTGGACATGACCCTGTGGGACCAAGAGATGGGGGATGTGAATTGGGTGGCCCTAGATGAAAAAGCCAAGGCCCTCGTCCAGCAAGTCTTTTCAGAGCTAGAAACGCAGAGCTAGAAACACAGAGCTGGAAACGTAGACCTAGAAACACAGACTTAGAAAAACCACCATGTTAGAACTCCACTGCCATACCACCTGCTCCGATGGCACCCTCACCCCAGAAGCCTTGGTGGCGATGGCGAAGCAGCGGGGGGTGAAGGCTTTAGCGATTACAGACCATGACACCATGGCCGGTTGGGACCGGGCGATCGCCGCTGCCGACGGGGACCTAGAGATTGTGCCGGGCTTAGAACTGAGCACGGTTCACCGCGATCGCTCCCTCCATATCCTCGGTTTTTATCCCAACCGCGCCCAGCTAGCGGAGCCGCTACAAGCGCGCATTGCGGGTCGCCATCGTCGCGCCCAGGCCATGGTCAAAAAACTGGCGGAGCTGGGATACCCGATCGAATTATCAGAACTATCCGACGATGTGGCCCCAGGGCGACCCCACATTGCAGCGGCCCTCGTCGCAGCGGGATATGTCCAATACCCCCAAGAGGCCTTTGAGAAATGGCTGGGCGATCGCGGCCCGGCCTATGTTCCCTACGAACCGCTCTCCGTGCAGGACGGCATTCAAATGCTGTTGAACTGCGGAGCAGTGCCGGTGTGGGCTCACCCCTACCTGTTTCGGGGGGGCACCGTGGCCACGGTGCTACCAGAGTTGGTTGCCGCTGGCCTCATGGGCGTTGAAGTCTACCATCCCTACCATAGTCCTAGCGACATTCGCCATTTAGAAGATCACTGCGATCACTATGGGCTATTGATGACCGGGGGCAGTGATTACCATGGTCCCGCACAGGAGCCGAGCAAAGGGTACGTCCCCTTGAATGGCCTTGGGCTCTCCCTCGATTTACTCCCCCCCTTAAAGCAAGCGGCAGCCCATCTAAAGCAGCGGCGAGGCAGCCAGCAGTGAGGCAATCCGGATGGTGACATTCCAGCGGCTGGTGGTGAGCCCGAACCAAATTCAAGGGACTCGCCTGACCTTAACTGCCGAACAACGCCATTATCTCCGGCGCGTGCTGCGATTGGGGGTAGGGGGGCAATTCATCGTTTTAGATGGAGCTGGGCAACAGTGGCAGGCCGCCCTAACCGCGACGGATGACCAAGCCGTCTTGGTCGCGCCGATCACCCCGCCAGCATCCCAGTCGGTGGACCTTGACATCACCTTGGCGGCGGCCTTGCCCAAACAAGGCTTTGACCAAGTGGTGCGACAGGCCACGGAACTGGGGGTAAATACCATTGTGCCGATTCTGAGTGAGCGCACCCTACTCAGCCCCAGTGCCAGTAAGGTGCAGCGGTGGCGACGCATTGCCACAGAGGCGGCGGAACAATGTGAACGACCTCGGGTCCCGACCCTCTTAGAGCCCATGGCCTGGCCCTTATGGCTGACCCATACCGATGCCCCCTGCCGACTGATCTGTGTGGCTCGGGGCGATCGCCCCTCCCTGCTATCCCTGGGTGGCCAATTCCTGGGTGGCCAATCCCCCCACCTTGTGATCGCCACTGGCCCCGAAGGGGGTTGGACAGAGGCGGAAATTGCGACGGCGATCGCAGCGACCTATCAACCCGTCTCCCTCGGCAATCAAGTCCTGCGGGCTTTAACCGCACCGGTTGTGGCCTTAGCCGTCATCCAGGCGGCCTACGGTGAATGGAGTCAAGATGCCCCAACCCATCTCGACAAAACGTGATCTCGATCTCGGGATCATGTGATTTCAATCAACTGTGATCCCCGATTAGAAACACCAGCAGGTAGTATCTAGAGCATCCTCCGCGATGGCACCCTGGGTTAAACTGCTTGGCAAAAGCGCTCTGATTGTCCTATGTCTACCCTAGCCCCCAGTCAAGAGACCGCCGCCCTGATCACCGCTAGTACTCGGCCAGAGGCGATCGTAGAAGCTCTCCGGCGGGTGTTACCTCACAAAGACTTACAAGAGGTGGCGACCCGGCTGATGGCAGAAACCCAAGCTCAATCCGCCGCTGCTTCTCATTAAGGTTGGATCACACCCCTATGGCCGCCAGCCAGGTATTTGAATATCCCGTTGTGGTCTACCCCCACCACACCGACTACGCTGGCATCGTTTGGCACGGCACCTACATTGTCTGGATGGAAGAGGCTCGGGTGGCTTATTTGCGATCGCACCACATTAACTTTGCCGACTGGGTTGCAGCCGGTGTTGATCTGCCCGTTGTTGATCTGTCCCTGCGCTACCGCCAATCTCTAAGCATGGGGATGACCGCCACCATCAAAACCTGGTTAGAATCCCGCCGAGGGGTCCGCTTAACCTGGCAATACGACATTCAAGATGCCGCCACCGGCCAGAGCTGCGTCTTAGGGACCGTGGTACTCGCTACCGTTGATCCCAAAAGCCGCAAAATCGTTCGCCGCCTCCCTGATGCATTGCAAAAGGCCTTGGACCGTTTGCTTTAACCGATTTCAGCAACGCCATTTATGGCGCTGGCCCCTTTGCTTAGAGCCCCTAGGATTGCTCTGATCCCCAGGGCAGCAAAGGGGCTCGCACTATTGAGAGTAGGGATGCTGAAGGGGCAGGGGATCTGGAATCTAGAATGGTCACCTTAATGTCGCCATCGAGTCCTAGCCGGACTGGCGATTGCGATATACTCCCCATCGACGCCCTCAAGCCTCAAACTGCTTGTGAATCAAGGCTTCCATGGCCATCGCCGTCAACGGTTTAGAAAATAAATATCCTTGCCCCGATTCGCATCGCAAGGCCTTGAGCTGGGAGTAATGCTTCTCGGTTTCGATGCCCTCTGCAACCAACTCCAACCCTAGATTCCAAGCCAAGCGCACCATCGATTGCAAAATTTCTAGCTTGTCATAGGACGTATCGGCATCTTCAATAAAAGAGCGATCAATTTTGAGGGTATCAAAGGGAAAGCGATAGAGGTAACTCAGAGAAGAATATCCCGTGCCAAAATCATCAATGGATAGCTTAATTCCGAGCGCTCGAATGCGAGTAAGTTGCTCCACAATTGAAGCCGAATTCTCAATTAATACACTTTCCGTAATTTCTAATTTGAGATTTTTGCCCTGAAGCTGGGTCTCCGCCAAGATCGAAGTGATCTTGCCTACTACATCTCCCTGGGAGAATTGTGCGCTCGACATATTGACACTCACAAATAGATCCTTTGCTTCTACTTCAGTGTCTTGCCAAGACCTTAGCTGTCGACAGGCTTCCCGCAATACCCACCAGCCCAAGGGAATAATCAATCCGGTTCTTTCAGCAATCTGAATGAAGCTGACTGGATCCAGAAGCCCCTGTTCGGGGTGCTGCCAACGTACCAATGCCTCAAATCCGATGGTCTCCTTAGAGCGAATCGAGACAATGGGTTGGTAGTATAAAACCAATTCTTGGTTGGGGATCGCTCGGCGCAGGGCAATTTCTAAGCGTAAATTTCCCTCAACATGGGTTTGCATCGCATCTTCAAATACGCGATAGCGTTGCCCTGACGTCTGCTTTGCCTGATACATGGCCATACTGGCAGCCCGTAGCAAATCCTCGGGATGCTTGGAGTCGGCATCGCCAAAGGCAATCCCCATGCTGACATCGACCTGGATGGGTTGATCGGCGATGAAAAAAGGCTGGTCAAGACTCCCATAGAGATGCTCAATGGTACTCACTACCGCTGAATAGGAGGCGACATCCTCTAGGAGGAGGGCGAAGGTATCGCTCCCAAGTCGGGAGACCGTATCTTCTGAACGGAGGGACGTTATCAAGCGATGGGCAAACTCCACCAGCAGGCGATCGCCAATGTCATGGCCAAAGGCATCGTTGACCCATTTCAGGTGATTGATATCGATGTAGACCATGGCCACTAAGCCAGAGGGATCATGGTTGAGCCGTGCCAACGCATGGTCAACTCGATCAATAAAAACGCTTCGCTGCAGCAGGCCCGTCAGGCTATCGCGCGGCACGGTTGTGAGGGCAGCGGCGGCAGCGATTTTGCGCCCAGTGATATCTTTAACCATGATCACGATCCCCGATTGAGGCAGGTCAGCTTGTGCTGACAGCGGGAATCCGTCAAACCGTAGCCAATGGCCTTTGCCTGGGGAGGAGGAGGGCAGAAATAATTCTAGATCGGCAACCTTTGCGCCGGAAATAACTTGTTGAAAAGGCAAATCTGCGGCGACAACTGGGCTGGATTTTTCCCCATAGAAAAGCTGTTTCTGGATGGATGGATTCCGACTCCAGAGGAGGGAAAATTCATTTTCAAATAGGGCTTCAGCTTGATTGTTTACATAGATAATGTCATGGGTTTGAGTGAGGATAATGACACCATCTATGCAATTTTCGAACAGGAGTGAGCAGTAATTAGAAAGCGCTTTCATCCAGTCGTCTCAGTGATGGAGGAGCCATACGCCCCTAAGGAATTTCAGGAACACTGCATGTAAAGTACCCAACTCTCCATATGAAGTTAGGGGAAACCCTTGACTCCGGACAAAAGCAGTTGCAACACCGCATTCCCTGGAAGGGATGCCTGGGGCTTGGGGAGATCATCGCAGGGTGAAGGGTTGCCGACAAGCACCTAGTCCTCCCTGGCGGGAATAGCCCTACCCTTGCAAACCCAGGGCAAGGGGCTTAATCCCCTTGTTCAAGGGTAGGCGGATTCACGACATCCTAGGGCGCTTTTGAGACAATACTTCCATCCCTTCGGGCAATCCAGGCGCGATGGGCCGGTTTATCCTAACTAAAGGAATTTCATCGCTCAGGGCGCTTTTGAGGAAGGATTTGAAAAGCCTCCGTTCAAAGGGTAATGCCTTCTATAACTACAGATTGCCCTTCCTTTAGGTTATGTACCTCAAAGCCCTAGAACTCAGGCACTTTCGCAACTATAGGGAGCAATCGGTGGCGTTTACGGCCCCCAAGACGATTGTGCTGGGGGATAACGCCCAGGGAAAGTCGAACCTACTGGAGTCGGTCGAGTTGCTGGCGACACTCCGATCCCACCGCTGTTATCGCGATCGCGACCTCATCCAGACCGGGCAACCCTGGGGCAAAATCACGGCTACCGTGCAACGGGAGGTGGGGCGGTCGGACCTGGCCCTAATGCTGCGCCAGGGGGGCCGCCGCACCGCCATCCGCAATGGGGAAAAGTTGCGTCGGCAGGGGGATTTCTTGGGGGCCTTGAATGCGGTGCAGTTTTCGAGTTTGGATCTTGAACTGGTGCGGGGGGGGCCGGGGGAGCGGCGCACTTGGCTCGACACCCTATTGATGCAGCTAGAGCCGATTTACATCAATATTTTGGGCCAGTACGCCCAGGCACTCAAACAGCGCAATGCGTTGATGCGCCAGAGTGGCCGCCAGGGCAAAGGTTCTCCTGACCCCACCCAACTGGCCCTATGGGATGCCCAACTGGCTGCCCTGGGCACCCGAGTGATGCGGCGGCGATCGCGCGGTTTAGCCCGGTTGGTCCCCATTGCCCAACAGTGGCATCAGGCCATTAGTGGCCAGACGGAGATTTTGACCCTGCAATACCGGCCCAATGTGCCCATGGACAGCGATGACCCCGCTGGGATTCAGGGGGCTTTTTTAGAGAAAATTCAGCAGCGGGCGATCGCTGAGCAGCAGCAACACACCTCCCTGGTCGGCCCCCATCGGGATGACATTGAGTTCACCATTAATGACACCCCCGCCCGGCAATATGGCTCCCAGGGCCAGCAGCGCACCCTGGTTTTAGCCTTGAAATTAGCTGAGCTGAAATTGATTGAATCGGTGGTGGGAGAGCCCCCCCTGTTGCTCCTAGACGATGTGCTGGCAGAGCTGGATCTCAATCGTCAGAATCAATTGCTAGAGGCGATCCAAGATCGGTTTCAAACGGTGATTACCACCACCCATCTGGGCTCCTTTGAATCCCAATGGCTGCAAGCCTCCCAGGTGTTGACCGTCAAAGCCGGTACGCTGTCTATCCCGTAACGCCTTCAGAATTTAGGATTCAATGGGCACAAGACCTATCCCCTACATCCATGAACGAGATTCACTACCGATCGGCTACTCCTGAAGATTGGGGGGCGATCGCCCAGCATTTCCATGATTTATGGCGGGATCACGGGTGGCAGGTAAACCGGGTCAGCGGATGGTCACTAACGGAACCAACGCTGGGGGCCGTTAGCATTAAACTTATTGAGGTTAGTTTTCAATAGTCTGGCTAGTGCTAGGGGCCTCCGCGATTGCTATGGATCCGTCGATAATTCTGCAGTTAGACCACCTGATTAAGTCCTTTCCCCACCAAACCATTCCTGCAGTTAATGGGATCAGCCTCACCCTTGCCAAAGGGGATCTCCTGGGTCTTTTAGGGCCTTCCGGTTGTGGTAAAACCACGCTCCTGCGACTGATTGCTGGGTTTGAGCGCCCCCAAGACGGCACTATTGCCTTGGGCGATCGCGCCGTCTGTGATGCCACCCACTGGACGCCCCCTGAGCATCGAGGGGTGGGGGTCGTGTTTCAAGACTATGCCCTGTTCCCCCATTTGACGGTCCTGGGCAATGTCACCTTTGGCCTCAAAACCGCAACCCAACGGCACCTGTTCCCCGCCCATAAGCGCAAAGCCGAGGCCCAGCGGGCGATCGCCCTGGTGGGCCTGGCCGGATTTGAAAACCGCTATCCCCATGAACTGTCAGGGGGTCAGCAGCAACGGGTGGCCTTGGCCCGCGCCCTCGCTCCGCGCCCCAACTTGGTCTTGCTGGATGAACCCTTCAGTAATCTGGACGTGCAGGTGCGCCTCTACCTGCGCCAGGAAGTGCGAGACATTCTCAAGGGGGTGGGGGCCTCGGGGGTGTTTGTCACCCATGACCAGGAAGAAGCCCTGTCGATTTCCGATCGCCTGGCGGTGATGCGCCACGGCCAGCTAGAGCAACTGGATACCCCGGAAGCAATCTACCGGCAGCCCGCCTCCCGGTTTGTGGCAGAATTTGTCACCCAAGCGAACTTTATACCGGTGGAACGGGTGGGAAATGGCTGGCGTACCGTTCTGGGGCTGTTTCCCGTGGCTCCCGAGGATAAGCACCTATCCGCAGGGGAAATGATGATTCGCCAAGAGGATCTGCAGTTGCGAGCCGATGACCAAGGCCCTTTGACCGTGCGCGATCGCCAGTTTCTTGGGCGGGAATACCGCTATACCGTTACTACCGCCACGGGGCAAATGTTCCAGGCCCGTACCCCCACAGACACCTGTCTCAGTCCAGGGGCCTCAGTCAACGCGACCGTGGCCCACAAGCAGCAACGGGTCTTTGCGAAGCATTCAGAGCAGGTGGCTGTACCAGTGTGATGGAGTGGAGGGGTGATGGAGTGGAGGAGTGGAGGGGGGTGAACTTTGCCAGGGCTTTACAGAGGCGGGTTTTGCATCAAGCTTGTGTGAATCACCGGGGACAGATCCTGCCGGGGTGAAGCTGGGCGGGAAGAGTAAGTGTAGAAGCACCTATGGAACGGAACAGTACCATGCGGGTCCACACCACTCGAAATCTCGCGACCATCGGCTCTTATGTGAAATTCGGTCTATCCCTGGTCATCCTTTATGTGATCTTTTCCCAAGCCTTCAAATATTGGCAGCAGGATCCCGGCTTGCAGCAAATCCAGAAGCTGACCGAAACTGAAGCGGTACAGCCCCAAGAGTAATTTTGTTGGCCCCGCTGGAAGGGGGCAGCCCATTGCTAACTCCCCCAGGGGACTGGGTAAACTCGGGAGTGCAATGTTCTGGAAAATCTTGGGATACCCCTATGGCGATCGCCCTTTCCTCCTCAGCTTTTATTGATAAGCCGATCAAATTTGGCACCGACGGTTGGCGAGGCGTGATTGCCGCTGACTTTACCTTTGCGCGGGTCACCCAAGTGGCGGCGGTGGCCGCCCAAGTGCTCCGGCAGCACTACGGTCCCGCTACCGGCAGTAATACCGTGATCGTGGGTTACGATCGCCGCTTTTTATCTCCAGAATTTGCCCAGGCTGCGGCTGACGCCATTATTGCTGCTGGGTTTGATGTTTGCTTAGCCGAGAGCTTTGCCCCGACCCCAGCCTTTAGTTGGGCCGCCAAAGCCCAAGGGGCCTTGGGGGCCATTGTGATCACCGCTAGCCATAACCCCGCCGCCTATAACGGCCTCAAAATCAAGAGTGCCTTTGGCGGGTCTGTTCCCCAGGAATTTACCCAACAGGTGGAAGCCCAGCTCAACACCCAATTCACCATTCCGGGTCGGGCCGGTACCCTCACCACCTTCGATCCCTGGCCCAGTTACTGTGCTGGATTGCAGGCCTTAGTCGATCTTCCCGCCCTGCAGGAGGCGATTCGTTCCGGCCAGTTGACGGTGTTTGCCGATGTCATGCATGGGTCTGCGGCCACCGGGCTAGAGCGGTTGCTAGGGATGCCCATCCACGAACTCAGGGGCGACGCCGACCCGCTCTTTGAAGGGGGGGCACCGGAACCATTGCCCAAATATTTGGGGCGGATGCTCGCCACGGTCAAAGACTACGAACCCTCAGTACCGGGGGGACTGATTGCAGGGCTAGTGTTTGATGGGGACAGCGATCGCATCGCCGCTGTCGATGGCCAGGGCAATTTCCTCAGTTCTCAAATCTTGATCCCGATTTTGATTGATCACTTCACCCAGGAAAAAGGGCTAACCGGTGAGGTCATTAAAACCATTAGCGGCTCTAACATCATTCCGAAGATTGCAGCCCTGCACGGCTTATCGCTACACGAAACCGCCATTGGCTATAAGTACATTGCCGATCGGATGATGGAATCCCAGGCGTTGATTGGGGGCGAAGAGTCCGGCGGAGTCGGTTACGGTCACCATATCCCTGAGCGAGATGCGCTGCTGTCGGCCCTGTACGTGCTAGAGGCCGTGGTGAAGTCGGGCTTGGACCTAGGCGATCGCTACCGTCAACTCCAGGAAACCACCGGTTACTTTTCCGCCTATGATCGCATCGACCTGCCCCTGGCCAGCATGGAGGTGCGGGCCAAGCTGGTGAAGGCCCTAGAAACCGACTGTCCCCAAACCGTGGCGGGCAAACAGGTGACCAACTGCCTAACCATCGATGGCTATAAATTTTCCCTCGCGGACGACAGCTGGCTGCTGATTCGTTTCAGCGGCACCGAGCCGGTACTACGCCTCTATAGCGAAGCCGCCACCCTAGAGGAGGTCCACAAGCACCTGAGCTGGGCCAAGGACTGGGCAACCGCGATCGGTTAGCGCTGCTAGCGCTGTGGCAAGCTGGGGAAATATTCCCCCTTGCTGAGATCACTATGCCTAAGCCCCATCCTTGGATATTGCGCGATCGCTCCTTTAATTGGGGCGATCGCACCTATGTCATGGGGGTTTTAAATATCACCCCCGACAGTTTCAGCGATGGCGGGCGGTTTAATAGCCTAGAAACCGGCCTGGCCCAAGCCCAGGAGTTGGTTAAGGCAGGGGTAGACATGCTCGACATTGGCGGGCAATCAACCCGACCAGGGGCGCAGTCGGTGCCGGTGGAAGCGGAGTTGCGGCGGGTGGTGCCGGTGATCGAGGCGATCCGCCACAGCGCCGATGCCGCCTTGCAAACGGCGGTAATCTCAGTAGATACCACTCGGGCGGAGGTGGCTCGGGCGGCGGTACGGGCAGGGGCGGACCTGGTGAATGATATTTCTGGTGGCACCTTTGACCGGGGGATGTTGTCGACGGTGGCGGATTTGGGAGTACCGATTGTGTTAATGCATATCCGGGGTACCCCAGCGACGATGCAGAATCAGACCAACTACGAAGATCTACTGGGGGAAATCATTAGCGCTTTGAAGCGCCAAATCAACACGGCGATCGCGGCGGGGGTCAACGCCAATCGGATCATTGTGGATCCAGGCATCGGCTTTGGCAAAAGCTATCCCCAAAACCTAGAGATCCTCCGGCGCATCCCAGATTTACAAGCCTTGGGCTGCCCGATTTTGATTGGCCCCTCCCGCAAAAGCTTCATTGGCTGGCTCCTAGCCCAGCCAGATCCGACCCAGCGAGTGTGGGGGACGGCGGCGGCTTGTTGCGCGGCGATCGCGGGCGGAGCCGACATTTTACGCATTCACGATGGTCGGGAAATGGTCGAGGTGAGTCGGGTGGCCGATGCGGTGTGGCGACCCCAGCGTTCCCCTGCCGCAATGGAAAGCTAACCATGGGCAACAGGCTGAGCCCCGGCATGGTGGTGTGCCCCCATCATTTAGCCTCAGAGGCCGGGGCTGAGATCCTGCGGGCAGGGGGGAATGCGATCGATGCGGCGATCTCCACCCAAGCGGCGCTAGGGGTGGTCTATCCCCACATGACGGGTCTGGGGGGAGATGCCTTTTGGCTGATCTACGATGCGGCGAGCCAGGCGCTCCAGGGATTGAATGGGTCCGGTCGGGCCGCCCAACAGGCCACCCTAGGCTTCTACCGCGATCGCGGCTGTGCCGCCATTCCCCAGCGGGGACCCCTAGGGGCGATTACGGTGCCGGGGGCAGTGGATTCTTGGGCGGTGGCCCATGATCGGTTGGGGCAGTTGCCCTGGGCCGATCTGCTACAACCGGCCATTACCCTCGCCAAAACCGGGTATCCCGCCACAGGCTCCCAAGCCTACTGGACTCGCCAAGATTTGCCCTACCTGACTGAACATGGGGCAGGGGACTGTCCCTTTCTACCCAAGGGACATCTTCCTGAGCCTGGGCAATGGCTGACCAACCCTGACCTGGCCAACACCCTGGACATCTTGGCCCGAGAGGGTGCCCAAGCCCTATACCAGGGAGAATTGGCTGATCGCATTGACGCCCACCTCCAAACCGTGGGGGGGCTGTTAACGGGGGCGGACTTAGCCGCCCATCACTCTGACTGGGTGAATCCCAT
>JAQCKL010000551.1 GCA_027592485.1 Cyanobacteriota bacterium | reverse complement strand
ATTAATTCCACCGTTGAGCTAGCCGACCCAGACCATCCGGGGTATCGGGTGGCGGTGAAACATAAGCAAATGAGCTTTGACTACATTCTCAGTTTGGCAAAGGCGGCGGCGTTACCCCACCCAGCGGATTTGGCCCAACAGGTCCAGATTTTGATCGAAGGGGCGATCGTCGTCGCGATGATGCAGCGGAACCCAACGGTCGCCCTCCAGGCCAAGCAAGCAGCGACAGCACTGATCGCCGCTGCCAAACCAGACCATGGTTAGGAACCATCCCGCTGGATTTGGCCGGGTGCTAGGACTAAAGATGGGACCATAATGAATAAAATGACTTTGTTGTGATGCCCATAGATAGATTGAGATCGCTCCCTATCAGTTTGCAGATGGGCTAGAACCCGGCAACCCCGCGCCAAAATTCAGACTGTTATTTTTAGGTATCCCTTATAGGTGTCCATGCTGGATCGGATTCGGGCGATCGCCACTAAACTCTCCCCCCGCCTCATCGAAATTCGTCGCCATCTCCACAGTCAACCGGAACTGAGTGGTCAGGAATATCAAACCGCCGCCTATGTGGCCGGGGTGCTCTCTTCCTTAGGCTATAAACCCCAGGAATTGGTGGGCAAGACCGGCGTCGTGGCGGACCTGCCTGGGCAAAGCCCGGACCAGAAGAGGTTGGCCATCCGCACCGATATGGATGCCCTACCCATTCGAGAACTAAGCGACCTGCCCTTTGCCTCCCAAAAACGGGGGGTGATGCATGCCTGTGGCCATGATGTTCACACCACCGTGGGCCTCGGTACGGCCATGGTGCTGGCGGAGCTGGATCTGCCTTTACCTGGCCCGATCCGATTTGTCTTCCAACCCGCTGAAGAAACCGCCCAGGGAGCCCGCTGGATGGTGGCGGACGGGGTGATGGAGGATGTCGCAGCCATCCTGGGGGTGCATGTGTATCCCTCCATTCCAGGGGGTACTATCGGAATTCGCTACGGGGCCTTGACCGCCGCCGCCGATGATCTCGACATCATCATCGTGGGGGAATCCGGCCATGGGGCGCGTCCCCATGAGGCGATCGACGCCATTTGGATCGCCGCCCAGGTGATCACCACCTTGCAACAGGCCATTAGCCGCACCCACAACCCCCTACATCCAGTGGTGCTCACCATTGGCCAAATCCAGGGAGGGCGTGCCCCCAACGTGATTGCCGACCAGGTGAAACTGACGGGGACGGTGCGATCGCTCCACCCCGACACCCGAGCTGAACTACCGGGCTGGATTGAACGGATTGTGGCGGGGGTCTGCCAACCCTATGGGGCTAAATACGAGGTCAACTACCGCCCTGGGGTCCCATCGGTGCAAAACGACCCCGACCTCACCCAACTCACCGCCCTCTGCGCCGAAGCAGTACTGGGCCAAGACCATGTGCAGATCATCCTCGAACCCTCCCTTGGGGCCGAAGACTTCTCCGTGTACCTCGACCATGCCCCTGGCACCATGTTTCGCCTGGGGGTGGGGTTTGTCGATCAGCCCAACCCACCGCTGCACCATCCCAAGTTTCAAGTCAATGAAGCGGCGATTTTGCCCGGCATCATGACCCTGGCCTATGCCGCCTACCGCTATTGGCAACCGGATCCATAACCCACCCCGGAAACCCTGTGATAGGGTCAAACCAGCTTTTTTCAACGCCACTCCTGACCGCTTCTTTTTACCTCCTCTTCCCTATGACTGATGCGACCCTTGGGGCTCAGCCGATCCCCCTAATTTTGGTAAAACCCAACCAGATTGCCGATCACTGTTCAGCGGCGCAATCGGCTTGGGTCAAAGCCACGGGCTTTCGGGCCGACCGAGGGGCCGCCTGTCTGTTGCCGAACGACGATGGCGGCATCGATCGCGTCCTCGTAGGCCGGGGCAAGCGCTTGGATACCTGGCTCTTGGGAGATCTCGCCCAAACCCTGCCCCCTCACCCCTATACCCTAGCCACAGCGGTCACCCCAGCGGAAGCCACCCACCTAGGGCTGGGGTGGCGTTTAGGGCAATACCGCTTTAACCGCTATCACGATCGGCCCCCATCCCCTACCGCAGAGCTGATCTTGCCGACCCAGGCGGATACCGCTTACATCGATGCGGCAGTAGAGGCAACCTATCTAGCTCGGGACCTGATCACCACCCCCGCCAATGACATGGGTCCAGCCCAATTGGAAGAAACCGCCCAAGGATTGGCCGTCACCTACGGGGCCGATTTGACGGTAATTGCTGAGGGTGGGCTAGAAGTACAGAACTATCCCCTGATCTACGCCGTGGGTCGGGCCAGCGTTAATGCCCCGCGTCTGTTGGATCTGCGCTGGGGAGATTTTGCCGATCCTAAGGTCACCCTGGTGGGCAAAGGGGTGTGCTTTGACTCGGGGGGATTGGATATCAAATCAGCCCAGGGTATGCGAATGATGAAAAAGGATATGGGCGGTGCAGCCCATGTCCTAGGTTTGGCCCTGATGATTATGAAACTCAACCTGCCCGTACGGCTGCGGGTACTGGTTCCGGCGGTGGAAAATAGCATTGCGGGCAACGCCATGCGCCCCCTAGATGTGTTGCCCTCCCGGAAGGGGGAGACGGTGGAGGTGGGCAATACCGATGCCGAAGGGCGACTGGTGTTGGCGGATGCCCTTTGGGAGGCGACCAGCGAGCAGCCGGAACTCTTGGTGGATTTTGCCACGTTGACGGGGGCAGCACGGGTGGCCTTAGGGACCGAGCTACCGGCCTTTTTCTGCAATCACGGGGAAACCGCAGCAGCATTTCAAACGGCGATGCAATCGGGGGATGACCCGTTATGGCAGTTACCGCTCCATCAACCCTACCGAGAGTTGCTCAACAGCAAGATCGCCGATCTCTCGAATATTTCCAGTGGGTCCTATGGGGGGGCGATTACGGCGGCGTTGTTCTTGCAGGAGTTTGTGAAACCAGATATCCCCTGGATCCACATTGATGTGATGGCCTGGAATATTCGCAGTCTGCCAGGGCGTCCGGAGGGGGGCGAAGCCATGGGGATTCGCAGTGTCTTTGAGTTAATTCGCCAGCGGTTTGAGGGAGAACTGGGGGTGTAAGTAGTTATAGCCGTCGCCACTTAGGTTAAGACGTTACCCCCTTGAGAACGTGCTCCATCGCATCTCTTAAGGTCTCAAAGTTATCGAGCTCTTTTCGAATGCGGCTC
>JAQCKL010000550.1 GCA_027592485.1 Cyanobacteriota bacterium | reverse complement strand
CTTAAGAGATGCGATGGAGCACGTTCTCAAGGTGGTAACGTCTTAACCTAAGTGGCGACGGCTATATTGCGCTGTAGTCTGTGGCTGATATTGCTGCACTCCATTACCAACCTATTTCCCGCAACTCGCCAGTGGAGCTATTGGTTTCGGACCCAGGTTATCAATGGCTTCTTGCAGCCCAATTTTCGATTGGGAGAAAACAGTTTTTCTATTCTCAGCCTTCTCACCTTATTGGCACTCATTCTGGGCATAGTTGTCTCCTCAGGGGGGCTGGCCAATTTTTTGCGGTCTAGGGTACTGCATGTCGAGGGCCTCGATCGTGGTGCCCGGGAAGGGATTGCCATTCTGATCAAATACAGCCTGATTTTTGTAGGAACCGTCGTGCTCCTGCAAATTTGGGGACTAGATCTGAGTTCTTTAACCCTGCTGGCCAGCGCCCTAGGGGTAGGGGTGGGATTAGGTTTCCAAAACATTGCCAAAGATTTTGGCAGTGGCATTGTGCTGGTCTTTGATCGCCCCATTCAAGTGGGTGATTTTGTGGAGTTTGGTGAGTTCCAAGGTACGGTTGAGCGGATTGGGGCTCGGAGTACAGAAATCAAAACCCTTGATCAGGTATCGATTTTAGTGCCCAACTCCCGATTTCTAGAGCAGGAGGTGATTAATTGGAGCCATCGCAACCCAGTCTCACGGATTCGCATACCGATCGGAGTAGCCTATGGGGCCAAACCCACCGAAGTAAAAGCGGTGCTTCTCAATGTCAGTGACCAACACCCTAAAATTCTGTCGATGCCAGCCCCTCAGGTGTTCTTTACTGACTTCGGTGACAGTTCTCTAAATTTCGAGCTTTTAATCTGGATTGCCGAACCCCATTTGCAATGGGTGATTAAAAGCGATATTTACTTTGCCCTAGAGACAGCATTGCGCGATCGCGGCATCGAAATTCCATTCCCCCAGCAAGATTTACATGTGCGGAGCGGGGCTCTACCCATCGAGCTCACTCCGGAGATGCAAGCATTACTGACCAAACTTGCCCAGAATCAGTCGTCATCCTGACCCCTATAGAATTCTGTTGGCAAGCATAGGTGATCGGGAACGAGCTGTAATTTAGGTTCAAACCTAGCCTGCTGGCCAGGGCTTTAGCCCGGTGAACCCCAGAAATTTAGCGGTAACGACGTTCTATTTAAGACAAACTGACCTAAAATAACCTCCGTAAAGAGCGGAGCTTCCTTTGCCCTAGAACCTTGCCAGGCGGACCTGCATGAGGGTTGGCAAACCACTGGTAAGGGGCTAACCAAGCAAGTTGCCAAAACCATTCGGGACGCTAATTCCATGAGCCATCTATCTTCTCACCCCCATTCTCTATCCAGGCTTAATCAAGCTATCCGAATGGCTTTCTCGGCAACGGTATTCCTGACCGTACCCCTAGCGATCTCCCCCGCGATGGCGGTGCAATCCGTTTCGGCAGAACCTCAATTAACGGCATCACCGGCCATAGAGGCCACGGTTTTACTAGCCCAAGCCAACACCAACTCTACCCTCTATTTTCGTACGGCCAACTACACCATGCATGTTTTTCGAGAAGGGGGACAGAGCCGGATGAATGTTTACAACAATGCAACAGGCATCCTAGAACAAAATAGAGCGCTCACCAGCCAAAGTTTTGAGACATACGCCACTATCTTTGCAAGCAATGGTGCTCGCAATGGACTCCCTATCACCTACCGAGCTGTAGCCGATACCAGCAATCGCTTCATCGTCCAAATTCTTGATTCTGATGGCCGGATGATTGTGCAAGAGAACGCGGTCGGTGATGTCCTGGACAACCTTACGCCCGATCAACGCCCCACAGGTCGAGTAAACAGTCAAGATATCTTGGTTTTTAATACCACGACCTATGCAGCTCGCTTGTTCCGACGGGACAACGAAACCGCCTACATCATGAATGTCTATAACAAAATTTCTGGTCAAAGCGAGCAAAATGGGGCTTTGGCTCGTCTTGTTCAGCCCTCATCACCCAACGAACGTCGGGTGAGTTATGTCAGTAGCGGCATCTATAACAACATCCCAGCGCAGTATTTTATGCGCATTGATGATCGGGGACAGACTGTTTTGGAGATTGTTAGCGAGTCAGGACAGCTTCTTCTTCAAGAGCCTGGGGTCGGTCCGGTAATCGTGAACATCCCTTCAAGTGATATTCCTGCAGGGGTTGATCGCATTGAATACGTCAATACGGCCTATGTGGTGGCGGTGTTCGGCGAGGGCAATACCCTCGCCCAAGTGCAACAATTTTATCCAGAAGCCTTTGCAGAACGTTCAGGTCTAGGCAACTTCATTAATGCCGGTGCCTTTGCCGACCGAAACTTGGCCATGTCACGGGTCCTGGAGTTGCGGGGACGGGGCTTTAATTCGCGCTTGGTTTACCGAGATGTGCGATACCGTTAACAGTCATTTGACGCCTCAATAATAGAATCCCCCTCAGACCATGGGTCTGAGGGGGATTCTATTATTCGAATGATCCAACAAACAATGCTGCAGCCAGCCCAATCGCAATTGGGCAACGCCCTAGGCTTGACGAGAGTAGTACTCAACCACTAGCAGCTCATTGATATTAAGGGCGATCCATTCCCGCTCAATAATACCGTTGACCTTGGCAACCATCTTGTCTTTGTCTAACTCTAGGTGGTTAGGCAAGTTTGCCAAGCCTGGGAACTGCAGGTTAGCTTCTACCAATTTTTTGGACGCTTCGCGATCGCGCACCGCAATCACATCACCAGGGCGGCACTGGTAACTGGGAATTGTGACGCTACGGCCATTCACCGTAATGTGGCCATGATTCACCACTTGCCTTGCAGAGGGAATCGTGGGGCCAAAGCCCAAGCGAAACGCAGTATTATCCAACCGCATTTCCAACAGTTGTAGGATCACCAATCCGGTGGAACCCCCGGCCCGACGCGCTTTTTTCACATAGCGCAAGAGCTGCTTCTCGTTGACGCCGTAGTTAAACCGCAGTTTTTGCTTCTCTTCTAGGCGGATGCAGTATTCAGTCTTCTTTTTCCGAGCCTGACCATGCTGTCCAGGGGGATAAGCTTTGCGGGGAGCCTTGCGGGTCAGTCCCGGCAGTTCTCCTAACCGACGAACAATTCTGAGGCTGGGACCTCGATAACGCGACATAGTATTCTCTCCGCCGAAACCAGTTAAAA
>JAQCKL010000549.1 GCA_027592485.1 Cyanobacteriota bacterium | reverse complement strand
ATCTATGCGACCAAGTTCTCGGCCAAAATCATGGACATTTCCATGATCGCGGTCGAGAACTTGGTCGAGAATTAGGACGCGATCGAGGGCGACAACAAAAGCGAGATCTACAGTCAGGAGAGTGTGGTCTAAATCTAGTTCACGGGCACGAGCACGGGCACAATCTAGGTCTAGGTTGAGATCCTTAATAAGGTTGATGTTGAGGGCGCGGGCGCGGTAAGCAGAGAAGGCTAAGGCGAGTTCAATTTCGAAGGCAAAGCGGAGGTTGAGTATGAGGGTACGGTCGCGCGCGGCGTCGTGAGTATCGACGATGCCATGATTGTCAAGATTTTGAGTAAGATCAAGGGCGATGGAAAGAGAGAAATAAAATGCTCGGATAGCTGCAAACTTAGAGCTAGCTTGCACAGATTCTGACTTCCGTAGTAGCCAATCTAAGAAGTCTTGGATAATTGTTTCTTGTGCAATAGATTGGTCAATTGCCTGTTTGATTGAGCGGAGAAGTTGATCAGCAGGCTGCTGTGATTTTGCTAGTTGTTGGACAACTAGTTGCCATTGTTGATCGGCAATCTTCTGAGCCAGTTTTTGGGGGGCTAGTTGAGTCAGCCACTGGACCGTAAAGTGTTCCTGAAAAGTCAGATGAGAAAAGGACCACAACTCATCGGCCCGCTCAATTAGTAAACCATGCTGGGCTTCGAACGCTTTCAGAACGGCAATTCCTTCTTTTAAATTAGCTAAATTTAATTTTCGATCAATTTGCTTGACCAGCTCGTCTTGTTTGAATAAGACAAAGTTATTTGGGTTTTCAAATTTATGTGCTGCAATCTCAAGCAGCAATGCTTCTTTGTCTTCTAGCCTCAACTGACGATATGCTTTCGTACCAAATTCCCACTCCTCAATTTCTTTTTCATTATTCCAACGACTCAACAGCAACTTAATCCCTTTGCTATAGAGCCAGTATCTATTTGTTGGAATTTCCCTTTGATCTTGTAAAACCAAACACATCAAGCTTAGCAATACTGGGGTTGCGGTCAGCTCTTTCAAGTCAGGCTGATTGATGATGGCACGATAGATTTTCTCCCATTGCTTACTTGCCTCAGTTTCAGATTGCCCGTTTGCTGTGAACCAATTCAGAACAAACCACCTAACTTGTTCTGGACTGAAGTCTGCTACTTCCACCGAGGCAAAGCCCCTTGGAATAGTCTCCATGATTTGAGTTCGGCAAGTCAGAATAAATCGATTTCCACTAGAATAATCCTCAGAAAATTGCTTGATCTGAGCTTGCATTTTTCGTCGAACTTCATTGACTGGCACCTCATCTAAGCCATCCATCAGTATAAGAATTTTGCCCTGATTTAGTAAGCCTAAAACTTCTTCTTCCTTTGATTTGAGTTCTTGACCAATTGCCGAAACGAGATTCCAACTTTGTCCTCGAATTCGTCGCAACTCAATCAAGATGCAGATTTTCTCGGGCTGAAATTTGCCCTTACACCAATCAACAGCTAGGTGCTTCAGAAACGTCGTTTTTCCAGAACCTGGTTTACCCAAGATAATAAGTCTAGGATTACTATTCGCAATCTCAAAACCCGGATTTTGCTGAATGCGTTTGCCCAATGCCAAACGATCTTTCGAAATATCAAAGCTGCTTAAAAGGTTCTCTGATGTATTGAAATGTTTGCTTTCAGGTTTATTCAGCAGCCATACATCGACATAAAGCTGGTCAACCCCAACCTCTTCCCCACTTAGCAGTCGCATTCGGCTGTGCTGATCCAGGATTTTCTGACGGCAGCGCTCTTTAATGTGCTCAAGTAAGTCTTCGCCAGATTCAGTCAGAACTGAAGGTTGTTCGCTCGAAGAATCTGAAGGAAGATCAACTGAAGAGATATCCTGCCAATTCAACCGTAGTGCTAAGCAGATTTTTCGAAAACTGCTCTCGCCAACAGACTTTTCATTAAAGAAATTGGTGACAATGGTGCGCGATATCCTCACATGCCCTGCCAGCTTCGACTTTTTGCCCTCGAAGTACTGCATCAAAGCATTGTTCGCTGCTGTCCAATCAGTGAGTGTTAATTTGCGTGATCGCCCCATGCGCCTTGCTACTCAATAGGTTTAGCCTACGCATCATTCTATCCAGATGAACAACATTGGACAGTATTGGACACAAGCGAACGTCCACTGAACAATCGTTGAACATCAGGCAGCGCAAGGGTTATGGACACTGGAGACAAGTTGAACAGGTCACTTGTCATGAAAAAGCCACTCCTTGCCTTTGCCGCCACCCTTACCTCCACTGCTATCGCCGCCAGCATCTACCTTGCTGCCCTTGAGAACCCGACCGATAGCCAAAAGCAACTCAGCACGACCACTAATGCGATCGCCGTTGCCGGTACAACCGCCATATTTGGACTATTGGATGACGATCAAGACGACAAAAATTCTGATGCCTAGTGCCCTTTAATAAGGGCCAAACATGGCGTTGGCGATCGCCCCCGCATTGTCCCCACAGAAAAACTCATCAATCAGGGCCAAAACCTCGTCCTTGCTGAGGCACCCATCCTGGTTGGCATCCAACTGCTTAAACGTCGAAGGGGCGTAGGCGGGGTGGATGTTGTAGACCTGGAATAGCTCCGCCCATTCCTGTGCGCAAATGGTGCCGTTGCCATCCGTGTCGAACATATCGAAGATCAGCTCCATCACCGCCTGCACTTCTGCTGTGTAGGTGGCGCGATCGCTAAGCACCTCATCGTGATAAGCCAGCCATTCCTCTAGGCTGATCTTCTTGTCGCCGCTGGCATCCGCTTGCTTGAGCAGGTTCTTCCAGGCCTTGACCATGCGCTCCCGCAGCATCATGAATTTCGGGGAACGGGAGCCCAGGTTCTTGATGGTGGCGAGTTTAGAGGCGATTTTTTCGAAATCTTGGCAGACGAGGAAGCCATCGCGATCGCCGTCGTACATACAAAACAGCTTCAGGAGTTTTCGGTTTTGCAGCTCCGTTAACATGGCGTCTTTATTCTCTCCCAGCGGTTGGTGTAACGCGGTCAGGCGATCGGCCCTGAATGGCCGGATGGCTTGCGATTCATGAGAATCATAAGCCATCCCTGGGCTGGGTTTGGTTTGCTGGAGGTTAATGTCAACAGTCCTTCAAGAATTCGTCAAACCCTTCACTTCCCCTTAAACATCTTCCCCACCGCCCCCACCAACGC
>JAQCKL010000548.1 GCA_027592485.1 Cyanobacteriota bacterium | reverse complement strand
GTGGCGGTGCCACAATTCGCGATCGGGGATGGTGTCCACCTTGGCCCACAGGGCGGGATCCGCCACTTGGAGGTGCCAATCTATCCCCAGGTATTGATTGTACAGATCGGCAATCAGGGGGGCGGTCCAGGTGCGGGTGTGGATGCCGTTGGTGATGGCTCCGATGGGCACCTCCGCCTCGGGCTTATCGGGGTAGAGAATGCTCCAAATTTGCCGGGATACCTCCCCATGGCGGCGGCTGACTCCGTTGGCGTGGCGGCTCATGCGCAGGGCTAAGACGGTCATGCCAAAGGGCTCCCAGGGATCCCCAAACCGCCGTGCCCCCAGGTTGAGAAACTGTTCGCGGCTCAACCCCAACTGGGGCCAATAGTGGCCAAAGAAGGAGTCGATCATGTCGGCGGAAAACACGTCGTTGCCGTCCGGTACGGGGGTGTGGCTGGTGAACACGGCGCGATCGCGCACCTGATCTTCCACGTCGTAGAAGGCATCCCCGGTTTCTTCCATGTGCTGGCGGGCCACCTCCAGCAGGGCAAAGGCGGCGTGCCCTTCATTGATGTGATAGAGAGCGGGCTCAATTTCCAACGCATGGAGCATCCGCACCCCACCGATACCCAGCAAGATTTCCTGGGCGATGCGGGTTTCTCGATTGCCCGCATACAGTTGGCTGGTGAGGCGGCGATCGATGATGTCGTTGTCGGGGCGATCGGCATCCAGTAAATAAAGCTCAACCCGACCAATGTGGGCACCTGGATTCGCACCGTCCGCTGGCGCACCGCCACCTTCACCGTCACGGGCTGGCCATATTCATCCCGCACCAGTTCTAGGGGCAGGTGTTCAAAGTCATTGTCGGTGTAGAAATCTTCTTGCCAACCGCTGCGGTTTAGCCGCTGGCGCACATAGCCCTGGCGATAGAGTAGCCCCACCGCCACCGTGGGCAGCCCCAGATCCGAGGCGGATTTCAGAAAGTCCCCCGCCAATACCCCCAACCCGCCGCAATAGAGGGGCAGGGATTCATGGATGCCGTACTCAATGGAAAAGTAGGCGACGGGCTCCTCTGGGCTGAATTGGGGGGCCACGCGGCTGGCCCAGGTTTGTAGGTCCCCTAGGTATTGGTCAAACTGATGGGCTAGGGCCTGCAACCGTTTCAAATAGTGGGGGTCCTCCGCCACCTGGGAGAGGCGCTCGTAGGACACCGACTCCAGCAGCGCCACGGGGTTATGGTGACACTGCTGCCAAATGCTGGGGTCAATGGTGCTAAACAGGGAAATCCGCTCCGCCGTCCAACTCCACCAGTAGTTGTAGGCCAGGTCTGCTAGCCGTCGCAGGGGGGCGGGCAGATGGGCCTTGAGGCGAGTGACGGGAGGTTTCATGGCGCTTCACAGTCGGCAATAGCAGGGGGTGCCCCAGGATTTCCAACAAAAATGAGCCCGGTGGCTAGCACCTAGGCCAGGGACCCATCGGGTCCACAATGTTGAAGAATGCAGGATCAAGCCTCGCAAGCCACTCCATACCCCATGTAGCTAGAAGGTATGATGCAGCGGCAATTCTACGGGTACGCAACCCCACCTGGGCAATCTCCCCAAGGGAGACAGTTTTTTCAGAATAACGCGGATATCCAAGGCGCGATCGCTCTAGGGAAGCCCGTCCACTAAAATCACCAAAACCTTAAAAATTGTTGGGGCGATCGCGATCCCCACCTACAGCGCTCTCCACAGCCTGCCCCAGGGCTTACCTGGGCGCACCGCCGCCTGCCCCAGGATGTCGGGGTACAGGGGACTGCGCCCGATTCAGACAACCCCATCCGTCAGATGTCGGGTATGCCCGATGACGCGGGGGTGCAGGAGACTGCGCCGATGCAGGGATGGGTAGCCTCCCCTCGGGGAATGGGGCTTACCCCAGCTCAGGAATGATTGGGTGGAAGAAAAAGGCCAGCCCCAGAATCGTGTAGGTCGCCAACAGCAGCGTTCCCTCCAGCCAATTAGAGCGGCCATCGGAACTGATGGAGTTGGCAATCAGCACCGCCACCGCCACCGCCACCAGTTCAAAGGGATTGAAGTTCAGATCCATTGGCTGACCAATCACCCAGCCCGCCAGCACCAGCACCGGGGCCACAAACAAGGCAATTTGCAGGCTAGAACCCACCGCTACTGACACCGACAAATCCATTTTGTTCTTCATCGCCACCGTCACCGCCGTGGCGTGTTCTGCCGCGTTACCGATGACGGGCAGCACAATCACCCCGGTAAACAGACTGGTCAGCCCCAGTTGTTCGGTGGCCACCTCCAGGGCATCCACCAACAGTTCTGACTCCACCGCGACCACGAGGGTGGCCGCCAACAGCACAGGCACCCACAGCTTCAGGTTGGGCTGATGCCCTTCGCCAGGGTCATGGGGGTCCGTGTCGGTGGATGTTGCCGCTGCGAGAGGCCCATCCCCACCCTGGGCGATTGCCCCGTCCGCCTCCGCCAGTTCCGCCGTACCCGCGTCGTACAGATAGGTATGGGTCTTCATGGAAAACAACAGCGTTAATCCATATACCCCAATCAGCACGATCGCCACGGCATTGGACAGATGCTGCAAGGTGGTCTCGGTAATGCCCATGGAGGTAGAGGCCACCGCCGTCGGCAGCAGAATGGCAATCACCGCCAAATTCATGGAGGAGGCATTCACCCGAGCCACCACGGATTGAAAGGATTGCTCCTTATATTTCAGCCCCCCCAACAGCATGGAAAGGCCCATCACCAACAGCAGGTTACCGATGATGGATCCGGTGATGCTGGCTTTCACCACGTTGACCAGCCCTTCATTCAAGGCAATCAGGGCAATGATCAGTTCCGTGGCGTTGCCAAAGGTGGCATTCATCAACCCGCCCCAGGATGGCCCCAGCACCACGGCGATCTCCTCGGTGGCGGTGCCCATCCACCCGGCCAGGGGGATAATGGCCAGCCCAGCAGTGATGAACACCACCAGCTCTCCCCAGCCCAAAAAATGGGCGGCGATGGAAATGGGCACAAAGATCAACAACCCGAAAAAGATAAGGTTTCTGATCGCCATAGGGGCTCCTAAAAGGGGAAATGGGACACTAGTACCGCACGGCGTAAATTGACCAACCGCTGCTTGTGCCTGGGGCGGCGGAACTGAGGGGCATGGGAGCTAGGGGGCGGTGACTGCCGCCAAACCGGGCTAAGTAGGTAAGCTCAATCA
>JAQCKL010000547.1 GCA_027592485.1 Cyanobacteriota bacterium | reverse complement strand
GGGGGGGGGGGGGGGATTCGCGACGCCATCGGTAGCGCCAGTCCATAGGAACTGCGTAAGTCCTAAGAATGGTGGAGGGGTCTCCCGATGGCTGAACCAATGCCTGCTCTTTCTCAGTGCCGTATTCCTGTTCTGGGGCAGCATCTGGAGCCTGCCCCACGGTGACTTCCTCAAAGAGCCCACGGCGGTGCCGCAATTTTGGTGGGGAATGGGGTTGATGGGGGCGGGGTTCATCCTGGCTTGGGGACTGCGCTCCGTTACGGCGAGCTGGTTTTGGGGGGTGGCGATCGCCACCCGGCTCCTCCTGCTTACCATGCATCCCGGCGATGATATCTGGCGCTACATCTGGGAGGGGATGCTGCAAACCCAAGGGTTTAGCCCCTACGACTACGCCCCCAATGCCGAGATATTGGTGCCCCTACGGACGGACTGGTGGCCCCAGATCAACCACCCTGATGTCTCAGCGATTTATCCGCCGGTGACCCAGTTTGGGTTTCGCCTATTGGCCAGCCTAACGCCGTCGGTGGTGGTGTTTAAGGCCGCTTTTGCCGCAGCGGATCTGGGGATCTGCTGGCTGCTGAGCCGCCGCTTTGGCAATGGAGCCACCCTCCTATACGCCTGGAATCCCCTCGTGATCTATAGCTTTGCCGGGGGTGGCCATTACGACAGTTGGTTTTTGCTGCCGCTGGTTGCCGCCTGGCTTTGGTTTGAGCGGCCCCATAGTCCCGCCCTAGACACCCCGCCCCCTGGCCACTGGCTGGGCAGTGCATTTTTGATTGGCATCAGCATCGCGGTGAAATGGATGTCCCTGCCGATTCTCGGCTTCCTGGCGTGGCAGAGCCTGCGGCGGGGCCAATGGCGGCTGACGCTGGGAGTTTTGTTAGCGGGTGCGTTACCGTTGACCCTCAGCGCCTTACCCTTTTGTGGGCTGCAATCTTGCCCCCTGATTCCCACCGGGTCGGCATTCGTCAACTATGGTCGCAGTGCCGAATTCATCCCCCATTTAGTTGCCCTAGTTTGGGCCGATTCCCAGCGGATCAACGCCATCTTTGGCTTGCCTTTGGGGCTATTGCTCATCGGGTTGCTGCGATGGACAAAAGGCTTTGCCGGGTTTTCGGAAGGTTATTTGATTGGTTTGCTGCTGCTGTCGCCCATTGTCCACGGCTGGTACGTGACCTGGTTGGTGCCGTTTGGGGTGGCCAGCCGCAATCTGGGCATTCGCTTCCTGAGCCTATCGGCCTTGATCTATTTCGCCCTGCCCCATCGTCTTGCCCTGGGGCAAACCGGCTGGACGTTGACGCCCCTAGAGCGCTGGGGGCTATGGCTGCCGTTGCTGATCGGTTTATTAACGCCATTTGCTCAGAGGGTTCTCAGGCCAGATTCAGTTTCCCCCCGTTTGATGTAATCACGCTTTTATCCATCCCCTCCCGGACTCTACCCATGGTTAAAAAAACGGTTTTAAGTCTGTCCTTAATCTCTATACTGCTGGGCGGCTGCACGATCGCGTCTGCGCCGACCCCCTCCGAGACCAGCGCCTCGGTGTCTGACGCCGATCTTGAGGCCGCCTACGATGCCTATCAAGCGGTGCTCGAAACCTATGTAGATGCAGATGGGCTGGTGGATTACGTGGCACTCCAGCAAAACCGTGGTCAGCTTGATCAGTTTAATGGGGCGATCGCGGTGGTCAGCGATGACACCTATAACAGTTGGACCGAAGCGGATCAAATTGCCTTTTGGGTCAACGCCTACAACTCCCTCACCCTGGCGTCGATCATTGATCAAGAGCCGATCAGAGACATTAAAGACATCGTCGGGGTCTGGCGCATTCGCCAACATCCCATTCAGGGGCAGTCTAAAACCCTAGACAATATTGAGCATCAAACCCTGCGCGTGGACTTTAACGAACCCCGCATCCACGCGGCCTTAGTCTGTGCCGCCATTAGCTGCCCGCTATTGCGAAATGAGCCCTTTAGGGGCGAAAACCTAGATGCCCAGCTCGAAGATCAGGTCCAAACCTTTTTGGCCAAAGCAGACGGCTTCCGAATCGATCAGGCTGAGGGCAAGGTGTATCTGTCCACCATTTTTCAATGGTTTGGCGAGGACTGGATTCCTACCTATGGCGTTGACAGCGGTTTCGCGGGCAATGCATCGGAGCAGGCCGTGCTGAACTTTATTAGTAACTACGTCAGTGCCGAGGAAAAAGCCTACTTGGAGGCGGGCGATTATCAGATCATATATCTGGATTATGACTGGTCGCTCAATGTCCAAAGTTAGTCACAGCGGCATTAAACCCTATCCTTCCTAAACCTGTGACTTCACCTGCTAAGGACCACCTGATTTTATTCACCCGTTATCCCGTTGTGGGCAAAACCAAAACCCGCCTCATTCCCTATTTAGGGGCTGAAAAGGCGGCGGACTTACAACGGCAAATGACCGAATACATCGTAGGTACGCTCCACCCATTGCGGAGTCGTGGTCGCCTCTCCATGGCAGTCCATTTTACTGGTGGCTCCCTAGGAGAAATGCAGGGTTGGCTGGGGCCGCAATTAACCTATCGACCCCAACGCGGTCCAGGTTTAGGCCAGCGTTTACACCATGCGTTTGAGCAGGGCTTTTGGGCTGATTTTGAACGCATTGTGGTGATCGGGTCCGATTGTCCGGCGATCAGTGCCCATCATTTAGAACAGGCGTTTCACCAGCTCAAAAACCATGATCTGGTCTTGGGACCGGCCCAAGATGGGGGGTATTACCTGGTGGGGCTGAGTCGGGGCTGTGGGGAGCTGTTTCAAAACATTGCCTGGGGGACAGAGCAGGTGTTTGCCCAGACTGTGGCGATCGCCGCCCAACTCAACCTCTCCATGGCCACCCTAGAAATGCTTCAGGATGTGGACCGCCTAGAAGATCTGCCCACTTTCCCGCCGTTGGCACGTGCTTGACCCGTGAGTCGCGGGTGTCCTACAGCATTTTCTTGCCTGGTGATGGACGCTCTTTTACCTGAGCATAAGGATTTCAGGGCTATTTTTATACCTCACTAGCTTCAGAAACAGGTAATCCACTAATGTATCCGAGCAAGCGCCACTTCGCGGTGGGTAAAGAGAGTGGGTTAACGAGCCACATTGAGCGATTGAACAACACCCTGAGACAGCGGGTATCGCGATTAGTTAGAGGATGTTTGAAAAGTCGGTCTTGAAGTAATAAAAGCTCTCAGGGTATAAGTTGCGACAAGTA
>JAQCKL010000546.1 GCA_027592485.1 Cyanobacteriota bacterium | reverse complement strand
ATGTGCAGATTTCGCAGTCTCGCATCGACCATTATTCCCTGCATGGCTAACAAGCCCCGTGCAGCGGACGAAAGAAGGCGATCGCCTCGCTGTGGGGGGGCAGCGACGGCGGCACCCAGGCCTTGATGGAAGCCTTTTACCTAGCTTTGCAAAACAGCTACAGCAAAACCGCAGCCCTGCAGCGAGCCCTGCAGGCGTTGATTGCCGATGACCTCAGCCGGGTCGGGGGTGCGGGTGAGGTGAGGGCCGGGGCTCCGCCGACGCTGTGGGAGGAGGCAACGATTGACCCGAGCGTCTTCCCGAGCTATAGCCACCCCTACTACTGGGCTACGTTTATTTTGATCGGCAATGGGCTGTAGGAGAACTCAAAATTTCTCCTCTGGAGACGATCCGCGAACAAAATTCAAAATTATTAATTCAAAATTCAACGCCGATGGGGGACGGGTCAACCAGGGATGACAGGGTAAAGTAAAAAACCAGCGACTTTAGGCTAGGGCAGACCATGTTCCTCGGTAAGGGGCTGGCTACCATAGGGCTATGCTTTGATTTATGGGGGTTGAAAGCCTGTGACGCAAACAAGTTTGGATTTATTACAGCAGAGTGATCCACAGTTGGCCGGCATGGTGCAGCGGGAGCTGCAGCGCCAGCGGAATCACCTGGAGCTGATTGCCAGCGAAAATTTTACTTCGGCAGCGGTGATGGCGGCTCAGGGCTCAGTCCTGACCAATAAGTATGCGGAAGGTCTCCCTGGCAAGCGCTACTACGGCGGCTGTGAGTTTGTCGACGAGGCCGAGAATCTCGCCATTGAGCGAATCAAAACCCTGTTTGGCGCAGCCCATGCCAATGTGCAACCCCACTCTGGAGCCCAAGCCAACTTTGCGGTATTTTTAGCGCTGCTAAAGCCCGGTGACAAGATTTTGGGGATGGATTTGTCCCATGGGGGGCACCTCACCCATGGTTCGCCGGTGAACGTTTCGGGCAAATGGTTTGAAGTTCATCAGTATGGGGTTAATCCTGAAACCGAAACCCTCGATTTCGATCAAATCCGGGCTTTGGCCTTAGCGCATCGACCCAAGTTGATAATCTGTGGCTATTCGGCCTATCCCCGTACGATTCCCTTTGATAAATTTCGGGCGATCGCCGATGAGGTCGGGGCCTATTTGATGGCTGACATCGCCCACATCGCCGGGCTGGTGGCCGCAGGATGTCACCCCAATCCCTTGCCCCATTGCCATGTGGTCACCACCACCACCCACAAAACCCTGCGGGGACCTCGGGGGGGCTTAATCCTCACCAATGATCTAGAGCTGGGCAAAAAGTTTGATAAAGCGGTCTTCCCCGGTAGCCAGGGTGGTCCCCTAGAGCATGTGATTGCGGCCAAGGCCGTGGCCTTTGGCGAAGCCCTCAAGCCTGAATTCAAGACTTACTCGACCCAGGTGATTGCTAACGCCCAAGCCCTGGCGGCACAGCTCCAAGCGCGGGGGTTGCGGCTGGTCTCGGGGGGAACCGATAATCACTTAGTCTTGGTAGATTTGCGCTCGGTATCGATGACGGGCAAGCGGGCCGATGCGTTGGTGAGTGGAATCAATATCACCGCCAACAAAAATACGGTGCCCTTTGATCCCGAATCGCCCTTTGTCACCAGTGGATTGCGGCTCGGCTCCCCAGCCATGACCACCCGAGGCATGGGCGTCCCTGAATTTCAGGAAATCGCCAATATTATTGCCGATCGCCTCACCCAGCCCGATGCTGCTGCCGTTGAGCAAGACTGTCGGCAGCGGGTGGCGGATTTGTGCGATCGCTTCCCCCTGTACCCCCATCTGACTTTGCCAGAGCCCGCCTTGGTTTAGGCTCAAGCGCTGGGAGCGGTCCTGGCATCGTCGCAACGACAATAAAATCTAACGACTCCATGTGAGGATAAGGCAGTAGACAAGGGTTTTAATCTGTCTTATTCTTCATGGGGTTTTATAGTGCTCTAGGTAGGGCAGATGATTTCCTAGACCTAACTCCCATTAGGTCTATCGAAAATTATTGAATCCCTCCTGGGACGAGACTGTAAGGCGCTTTGCTGCAGCGCCAATTATCAGACCGGTACTCGGCGTTCTAAGTAAAGTAGCTAAAGCTATGGCTTTAAAAATGCATTGGGGTTGAGTTCCCAGACATTTTAAAAGGCAAATTTGCCCTCAAACTAGCAAACTTGTTGAAGCTGCCCACCGCTAATTCGATGGTGTCTTTCAAGAAACTGCCATGCCGTCTCACTTTTTTCATCTCATTGCCTTTGCAATTTCGGCAGTAGTGGTCCTACTGGTCACCCCCCTGATCCGGTCCTGGGGACTGCGCAGTGGGCGGGTTGACTTGCCAGGGGGCCGGAAGGTCCATGACCAACCCATGGTGCGTTTGGGGGGAATTTCAATCTTTTTGGGAACGTTAATTGCCCTCCTGACGATTTGGGCGGCGGGGGGCTTTATTGACGCCAGCGGTACCCACCTGAGCTCCGCCGATGAATATGCTATTTGGGGGGTCACCCTAGGGGGATTGGCCTTCTTTTTGATTGGCTTAATGGATGACTTTTTTGGTCTATCCGCCTCCAGTCGCCTGCTGATGCAGGCCACCGTAGCTGGGCTGGCTTGGCAGGTGGGGGTGAGTATTGATTTTCTGACCGTTCCCTTTTTGGGACTGGTGTCTCTACCCGTTTGGATTAGCTTACCCGTCACCATCATTTGGCTGGTGGGCATGACCAACGCCATTAATTGGATTGACGGGCTAGATGGCTTGGCCGCCGGGGTCTCTGGCATCGCCGCTACGATCATGCTGGTGGTGAGTCTGTTTATGAATCAGCCGTCAGCGGCTCTGATTGCCGCAGCTTTGGCAGGGGGAGCCCTCGGGTTTCTGCGCTACAACTTCAATCCGGCCAAAATCTTCATGGGGGATGGGGGCTCTTACTTTATGGGGTTTACCCTGGCGGGAGTGGGGGTGATTGGTTTGGTTAAAAGTGTGACCACAGCAGCGGTGTTGCTGCCCTACCTGATTTTGGCCGTGCCGATTTTAGATATGTCGGCGGTGATTTTAGAACGGCTGCGATCGGGTGAGTCTCCTTTTACCGCAGATAAGCGTCATCTCCATCACCGCCTCTTAAATGCCGGCTTGTCCCACCGCTGGGCGGTGCTATTTATCTATGCGCTTACCCTCTGGGCGGGGAGTCTCGCATTGGCTTTTGCGGGAATTCCCAGCGGGGTCG
>JAQCKL010000545.1 GCA_027592485.1 Cyanobacteriota bacterium | reverse complement strand
GGTCTCAGGCAACGGCTGAAACCTTGATAGGCAAGGCTTTTTCCGGTTACTTAATCTCTGACCGCTACGCCTGAGAAAGATTTAAACACCCAGATCCAGTACCGCCTAATAGAGAAACTCTCGGAATCCGAGAAGCGGTATCGGGACCTGGTGGAAAACCTCAGGGAGATTGTCTTTAAATGCGATCGCTCCGGCACGCTGATCTTCCTGAATCAAGCTTGGACAAAAACGCTTGGATACCCGGTCTCAGCATCGATTAATACACCGTTGCTCGATTTCATCGTGCCGGACGATCGGGATATCTTCACCGGGGTCTTAGTTAATCTTGCACAGCAGAAAAGTGTCAGCCAGCTCTTGCGATTTCGCCACCAGAGCGATCGCATGCTTTATTTGGAGCTGTATGTGCAAGTCGATAGTCAATCAGAGTTCTCTGGCTCTCTGATTGATGTCACTGCCCGTGAAGAAGCCAGCCATCTCCTCAGTCAGTCAAAGGATCAATTAGAAGTTAGGGTGGCGGATCGGACGGAGGCATTAGAGCAAACTAATCAAGAACTTTCCCAAGCCTTGGAAGAGCTTGAAAGTCTTCAGGGGCAACTGATTCAGGCCGAGAAAATGTCAAGCATGGGCCAGTTGGTGGCGGGCATTGCCCATGAGATCAACAATCCCATCAATTTCATCCATGGCAATTTGTTTTATGCCCAACGGCATACAGAAGCCCTATCAAAATTCATTGCTGAAATCAAAGAACATCTTCAATCTAATGATCATTTCCAGAATGTAATGGAAGATCTGGATATCGATTTTATCTTGGGTGATTTGCCAGATATTTTTCAGTCCATGGAAAAAGGTACCGATAGAATCACCACAATTGTCACTTCCCTGCGCAATTTTTCCCGCCTAGACGAATCGGGCATTAAGGTCGTTGATATTCATGAGGGTCTAGAAAGTACGTTAATGATTCTCCAGCACCGTTTCAGAAATGAATCAGGCCATCCGTTTATAGCGGTTGTGAGGGACTATGGGGAGTTGCCGCCAATTGCATGTTATGCAGGGCAACTCAATCAGGTATTTATGAATATTTTAATAAATGCGCTTGATGCCTTTGATGAATCTAGGCTGAAACAACCATCACAGAATAATCAGAACAAAGATTTTTGTCTGCAACTCAAGACGTCAACCATCGACTCTGAATACATTGAGATCTTGATCTCAGACAATGGTCCAGGGATACCCAAAGCCATCCAGGAAAAAATTTTCGATCCCTTTTTTACAACTAAATCTGTGGGTAAGGGTACGGGGATGGGGCTGGCAATCAGCTACCAAATCATCACAGAAAACCATGGGGGCACTTTAGACTTTACGTCTCATCTCCAAAAGGGTACTGACTTCCGAATTCGCTTGCCGATTCAGCATCCGCTTCATTGATCTGGACTTGATCCAGAGCCTGTAGGAAAAAGTCTTCAGGATGATTGAGCCTCCACTGGTAGGCGATTATTTGAAGCCGATCCCACCTCTTTTGCCAGTAGGTGACTCAACTCCTGGGTGAGCTGGTCCTGCTCCTTTTGAATCATTGTTAAGCGTGTCAAGATTTCAGTGACCCGATCGCCGCGATCGGGGGTCTTAGGATTTCGCCCTAGGGCTATCCGAGCGACAGGAATCCGCCAAATTTTAGCGATCAGGCTTAGGAGCCACCGCATAAACCGCCAGGGCAAGCGCGCCACAAAGAGCCAGATGGATTCTGTGAGGTGCGCGATCGCACTCAGCAAGCCCAAACCCAAGAAAAGCACCAGGCAAACTAAACCGAATGTAGCCAAAGGGTGGGCCAGCAACCATTCCCCATTGAGGTGGGTGGTTAGCCAATGCTGAGTTGACTGGGTCAAGGCAGTTTGCAAACCATGGATTGCCATCATCATCCCCCTATGGCGCTGGCCCCTTTGCTTGGGACAGGATCGCTCTGATGCTTTGGGCAGCAACACAGTGGTTCGCAGTCTTGTCCTAGCCGGACTGGCGACTGCCGACATCATCAGGTGTCTCTGAACGATATCTTGAGGGGGTGAGTGATGTCCTCAGACGCCATTAACTGTAACCATGCGCTCTGTCCATCAAGGACGAACACTGGGGTGACAGACCTTACTGAATTTTACCGATCTCCCGCCCGATCGCCTCAATGTCGTCGTAGTTGCTGTTTTCGGTTTCGATAAATTGCTCCGCGCCAAACATTTCCAGAATTTCTTGATGGGCTGGGATCGCTGGATCCAGCGCTAAAAATGCCGCCTGCACCTTTTCAATAAAGTCCTCGCCATAGCGATCGCTCACCTGGGGATTAATCACCCAGTGGTAGTCGTAATAGGCCGGCGTGCGCCAAATCACCTGCACCCGCTCTAGGTCAACGGCCCCCTCCTCTAGCCGATCTAGCCACACCTGCTCATTCAGTGCCCCCACCTCGTAGGTGCCCGCTTCCACCAGTTTGATCGTGGCATCATGGTTGCCCGAGAACCCCGGCTCTCCCTTAAAGTCTGTCAAGGTGACGCCTCCCTGCTCTAAGAAATATTGGGGCATCAGCCGTCCCGAGGTGGAGGCTTCGCTGCCAAAGGTGAGGGAGTGACCTTTGAGAACCGCGAGCTCTTCCAAGGACGTGATCTCCCCTAGGCCGCTGTTGGTATTGGCAATAAACACACTGTGGAATTGGGCATCGATGTCGCGCTGGGCGATCGCGGCTGCCCCTGGCACCTGTAACCGGGCCTGTACCCCGGTCAAGCCCCCAAACCAGACCAGGTCTAGATCCCCCACCTTAAAGGCGATTACCGCTGCGGTGTAGTCGGTCACCGGCTGGAAGTTGACCGGCACCCCCAGGGTTTCAGAAAGATAGTTGGCTAAAGCTTCGTAGCCCCGCTGTACCTTCTCCGGATCCTGATCGGGTATGGCCCCCACCTGCAGCGGTGGTAAGGGGGTTTCGGTAGCGGTAGGGATTGGGTTTCCACAAGCCATGACTGGCAGCAGCAAGCCCAAGCTGATCAGTCCTGTAAATATTCGTCGTTTCATCGGTAACCCTGTCCCTGAACGGTTAATCCCTCGCGGGGCAGTCCGGTCATCAACACTGAACTGCCCCATACTGGGTTAGGCCATCGTAGACAACTGGGTGAAGCGATGTCTAGCGCACAATTAAGCTGGAATAAACGTAACTGCCAACGTTTCGTTTTTAGCTGGCGAGCCATTAGCTGCAATGGTAATGTTCAGTGATGAC
>JAQCKL010000544.1 GCA_027592485.1 Cyanobacteriota bacterium | reverse complement strand
AGGAGAGCTGCCCCGTACTGGTCAAAATTCCGGCGGGGGTATCGTATTGGTCGCACCAGCACACCGCCAGAAACCACTTGGCATCGGCAAAACGGCGAAAGACCTTATCGGGCTTGGGATGCTGCAGAACCCGATAGCCGTCCTCAACGGTGACGATGGTGCCTCCTAAAAAGCCCACCATCATGTCAATGGTGTCGCTCATCTTCGACAGCCTCCAAGGGATGGGTGCACGCGATTTTCATCCGACCAATACATACCCACAGTGTATTGCGTCCCTCGCCATTTCTGCGAGAGTCAATGTCGCAAGCCTGCCATAAAGTGCTTGCTTATTGGCAATCACTTCCATTAGACTCTAGTGATGTCATTTATCAAATCTCTCGAAATCCTGATGAAACAACCATTCCAAAAGGGAATTGCCGCTTCAGCTCTATTAGTTATGGCGATTGGCTGCACGGGCCAACCCCAAGAAGATAGCGCTACCCAATCGCAAGAAGAAGCTGGGGTCGTCAATGTCTATTCCGCCCGCCATTACGATACGGATGAAGATCTCTATGAGCGCTTCTCAGAGCAGACCGGCATTGAAGTGAATGTGATTGAGGGGGAGTCGGACGAACTCCTAGAGCGCATTCAGGCGGAAGGGGAAAATAGTGCCGCCGATGTGGTCATTACGGTGGATGCCGGACGGCTATGGCGAGCCGAGGAAGCGGGGATTTTGCAACCGGTTGACTCGGAGATCCTGAATGAACGGGTACCCGAGAACCTCCGCCAGCCCGACGGGCTGTGGTTTGGCTTGACCAAACGGGCAAGGGTTTTGGTCTATAACGTGGATACCGTTGACCCATCGGAACTCTCGACTTATGAAGCCCTGGCTGAGCCGGAGTGGAAGGGACGGGTCTGTATTCGTAGCTCGGGCAATATCTACAATCAGTCGCTACTGGGGTCGATGATCGAGACGGATGGGGTTGAGGCCACAGAAGCCTGGGCCAAGGGCTTGGTCGCCAATTTGGCACGCCAACCGGATGGGGGCGACACTGACCAAATCAAGGCGGTGGCGGCGGGGCAATGTGATGTGGCGATCGCCAATCACTATTACTGGGCGCGGCTAGCCAAGTCCGATGACGCGGCGGATCAGGAGGTGGTGGGCAAAACGGCTGTGTTTTTCCCCAACCAGGACGATCGCGGCACCCACGTGAATATCAGTGGTGCTGGGGTGGCGGCTAATTCGCCGAATCGGGACAATGCGATCGCCTTCCTAGAGTTCTTGACTAGCCCTGAGGCGCAAGCGGTGTTTGCCGAGGGTAACAATGAGTACCCGGTGGTCGAAGGGGTTGAGATCGAGCCCATTGTGGCCGAACTCGGCACCTTCAAAGTGGACGAGGTCAACGTCAGCTCCTATGGCTCCCACAATGCTGAGGTGGTGCAGATTGTTGATCGGGCCGGTTGGGAATAAGGCTCAATGATCCTGCAACTGCCGAACGTCCTTTCCCAAGATGAACGCCTGGCCATTGGCACCACCCTCGCCACCGCTGAGTTTGTCGATGGTAAACTCACGGCGGGTTGGTATGCCAAAGCGGTGAAGCACAACCGGCAGTTGCCCGCTTCGGCGGGCAAAGATCTGCGGGATCAGGTCAAAACCGTCCTCAATCGTCACCCGCTGTTTCAGGCGGCGGTAAGGCCCAAGCAAATCCACTCGGTGTTGTTGAGTCGCTATGACACCGGCATGGCCTACGGTCGCCATGCCGATAATGCCCTCATGGGGCAGTGGCGTTCTGATGTGTCCTTTACGCTCTTTTTAAATGAGCCCGAAGACTATGACGGTGGGGAATTGGTGATCGAGGGGGCCGATGACGAAGCCGCCTATAAGCTGCCAGCCGGTCAAGCGCTGGTGTATCCCTCCTCTGCCCTACATCGGGTCGAGGCGGTCACCGGAGGGGTTCGCTTGGTCGCCGTGGGTTGGGTGCAGAGCTGGGTGCGAGACCCCGCCCAAAGAGAACTCTTGTTTGATCTCGATACGGTGCGGCGGTCTTTGTTTGCCCAAATGGGCAAAAGCAACGAATTTGACCTGCTCTCTAAGAGCCTCGCCAATTTACTGCGGCAGTGGGCGGAGTGAGCGATCGGGACGACTTGGTCCTAACGGCAAAAATCGCTATGCTAGTGGTAACTTTCTTTTGTTTTTAATTAAAAACAATACAATCAGATAACAATACTTAATGGAGAACGGTAGTGGAAAGCCCATCTGAAAACGCTCTAGAGACTGCTTCGATGTCCTCTGACCCAGTTTCTGAACTCACCGAAGACGCGGAACTGCAGCCCCTCACCCCTTCGAGGCAGGTTGAACTCTGGACTGGACGCATTGCCATGGTGGGTTTTATGACCACAGTGGCGGCGATCGCCGCGACCTAAGGGAATACCATTTCCCTGCGCGGGTGATGGGCTTAAGGCGCGAGGGCGCATGGCCTGTAGCCACAATATTTGTGATTCCGTTCAGATAGCCTCTCAGCGCATCATTGCCTGGGAGGTTTTCTGGTTCAGGGGTGGATCTGACAGGTGGGACAGTAGTAGCAGCGTCGTCCCCCGATCTGATCTTTGATGATGGAGGTGCCGCATTGGTAGCAGGGTTGCGCGGCACGGCTAAACACGTAAAACCGATATTTGGACCGAGTCAACCCCTGTTCCTTGAGTTGGGCCACCCGCCCTAGGTCGTTGGTGATGCCCCCAGTTTCATAGGATTGGCGCGGCAAGGCGATCGCCTGTTCTGCCAACCGCTGAATTTGGGCTGGGGTACAGTCCACCGGGCGCAGGGTCGGATGAACCCCAGCGGCAAATAGAATTTCGCTGCGCAAATAGTTGCCCAGTCCCGACAAAAATTGCTGATCGAGCAGCAGGGTGGTGAGGCGGCGGCGATAAAAGGCTGTTTCCATCAGGCGTTGAGCGACCTGCTTCACAGTGGTCTCAGGACTCAACACATCGGGACCGATGCGGCTTAGAAAAGGGTGGTGGTCTAGCTGGTCGTCCCACAGCACCTCGATATCGGAGGCGCTGTAGAGCAGTGCCGACTTTTTGGCGGTGTGAATGGCCAGCCGCAGTTGCCGGTTGGTGGTGGGGTAGGACTGGGCTTTGCGGACCATCCACAAACCATAGAGTTGATTATGGCTATAGATGCTGAGGTGATTGTCGACACGACTTGGCAATCTTCTAGGAGAGAAAAATCAAGAGAATTGTCAAACCCACCAGTCCAGCGAGA
>JAQCKL010000543.1 GCA_027592485.1 Cyanobacteriota bacterium | reverse complement strand
CGACTTTCTAGAAGGGTTGATCCAGGCGGTCAATCCCTATGCCCAGTCTCTGCTGAGTGGTGTGACGCCGGCCCATGCTGCATCAAAAACGACCGCCAATGTCACCCTGAGCCCCCATGGGGAAGGGCCTTATCACTCCCTGGCTTTGGCGATTACAGATAAAGCTGGCGAGACCCCTCCCGTGGAGGTCAAACTGACTAACGTTCAACTGTTTGATTTGATGGAGGCGGTTGACCAGCTGTTGGCAGATTCCCAAACCCTACCGGATCTGACCTTGGCGCTGACACCCTTGGCCCGACGGGAGACCCAAGCCCAAGTGCCTTTAGCCCAGCAAGCTGCTCCTATCGCGATCGGGACTTCTGGGCTGGCTGCCGCCGCTGCGCTGCTGTTCTTCTTGCCGGTGCCAGAGTTGAAGCCTATTCGCGTCGAAGGCAGTCCCACCCAAGAAGAAGCCTCGACGCCCACCTCCAGCGCTGACCCAGGATCTAGTAGCGACGCGACGCCCAATGCTGACAACACGGATCTTGAGATCAGTGATGAAACGGCGGCGGCGTCAAGGACGTTAGCGCGCTTGAGTACCGCCCCGGAGATTACTGATCAGGAAACCTTGGAACAGCTCCAAGCAGACTTGGCAGAGGCCCTAGAAGCAGACTGGACCGCTCCAGACGATCTGGCTGTGCCCCTGACCTATGAGGTGGCGGTCTCAGAAGCGGGGGATCTCTTGGGGTATCGCCATGAAGACAACGTTTCTCTACTGAACGTAGAAAGCACCCCCCTCCCGGAGCTAACCTACACCTTGTTAGATATTGAGGCGGTAGCAGAGGAACCGGTGGCCCAGTTTGAGATCACTTTAGATCCAGACGGCACCGTCACGGTGGAGCCTATGCCTGCAGCCAACGAGGACAATTAGGATTGCCCCAATCCATTCTCTGTCAACAGAACAAAGCCCCATTGCTACTTTGTAGTGGGGCTTTGTTCTGGACCGTTCACCTAAATTGAGTCAGCTTTTTGGGCAACTGTGAGATGGGTACCTAGGCAATGGGCACCTAGGCCATCAGCGCTGTCAACTTATCGGCAATCGCATCCTCAGGAATCACGCCCTCGGTGCGATCGATCAAATTGCCATCCTTAAAGAACAGCAGGGTCGGCACCCCCATGATGTGATAGTCACTGGCCAAGGCATTGTAGTCATCAATATTGATCTTGGCGACCTTAGCCTTGCCCTCAAAGGATGCGGCCAGCGCGTCCATAATTGGATTCATCAGACGGCAAGGGCCACACCAAGCCGCCCAAAAATCTACAACCACGGGGACCTCACTCTTTAGGACCTCCGTTTCAAAGTTGGCATCGGTTAGGGTAATGTACTTGGCATCATCAGCCATAGTCGGTCTCTCCTGAGCGGTGATATATGTCGAGGGCAATCAAACTGGGATGGCGCTGAAATGGCTATGGCCCAGCCTCGCCCATACTATAGCTTTGGCCCCTTTCTGAGGACACCGAGTGTGCGTTTGGTCCTTTGCACAGCGGCAAAGGGATTCGCTGACTTAACCGGACTGACGACTGCTCTAACTAGCGGGCGTGTAACGAGCGGTGACTCACTCGTCTTGCTGACAAAGTTCCACAGCTAGACGCTCTAAGGCTTTTAAGCCTTGCAGCGATCCGCGAATCAAGCGTAGAGCCGCCACAGGTCGTCGTAGGAAGCTCAAGGCCAGCGTTATGACCTTGAGTGACCCATCCGCACCGATCGCTGCCGAAATGTCCGGCAACTCGTGGTGGCAATCATCGCTGATTACCCGCAGAATCGCGATGGGGCAACCGGGCAAACCGCGCAGTAAAGTGGTGCCTTCCATCTCCACCACCGCCGCATCGTAGCGATCGCCCAGCTGACGTTTCTCAGCAATGGTCGTAATGACGCGATCGCAGGACGCCCCCCTGGCCACCTTGATCTGAGGCAGTCGCTGGGATAGCCCTGCGGTGACTGCCCCAGGGCAGGGATAAGCTACGCCCTCCCTCTCATCCCAAAGCGTTTCGAGCAATACCCCATCCCCTCTACCCACTGACGGGGAGAGGCTGCCCCCTAAACCCAGCAGCAAAATACCGTCCCCCGCCGCTAGAGAAGGCCCGGCCCACCCCGCCAAAAACTGCTGTAGGGCCTGGGGGCCAGCCGGGATTGGTACCACCTGGGGCGGCTTTTGTACCCGCTTCATGGCCCGCTGCACCGCCTGACACTCTGCCCCAACAGGGACTAGAATCACTTCAATCGCTGGAGTGCCAGGGCCTTCCAGGGGAATAGTAGTCATTTGAGCAACTCCAAACGTGGGCATGCCTTTTAGCACAAAAACCCTAACGCTGTTTGCCCCCGCTTGTCCTTGCTTGTTTTGGGTATCCGTTCAATTTTCAAAGCGTATATTGCGGTATTAATGGTGCCAAGACCAATGCCCTTGAGTCAGGATGGGCTCACTCAACCCAACCCCCATGGCTGCCCCAACATCTTGTGCCTCTCGACACCACTCACCCTCCTATGACCTGTCCCTGGCTACCCTGTCATTGGCGTCGCCTCTGGCCTCTGGTGTGGGGCCTGCTCTTGATCGGCTTGATCGGTTGCCAAGGCACCGTCCCGACCGGCCCTGACGATGTGGTCCACATTACCCTCTGGCAAGGGATGGGACCGCCCCCGAACCGGGATTTCTTTCAGACTCTGGTCCAGGACTTCAATGATAGCCATCCCCACATCCAGGTGGAGTCCCTGTATGTGGGCCATCCTGACCAGCAAATTCCCAAAATTTTGACCGCTGTGGTCGGCAACGCCGCCCCCGATATTCTCTGGTATTCCCCTAACTTGACCGGTCAACTGGTCGAGCTAGAGGCCCTAGAATCCCTGGATGACTGGTGGGCAGATCTCCCGCTGCGGGAGCAGATTGATCCAGCCCTGTTGGAAACCATGGCCTTTGAGGATCAGCTTTGGTCGATTCCCTTTGGGGCCAACAACACCGCTGTCTATTACCGACCCAGTTTATTTGAGCAAGCGGGCATCACCACCCCACCCACTACCTGGGCTGAGCTACGGCAAGCGGCCCAAGCCCTCACCCAAGATACCGATGGTGATGGCCGCGTCGACCGCCACGGTATGTTCCTCTCCCTAGGGAAGGGGGAGTGGAACGTGTTTGTGTGGCTGCCCTTTGTCTACAGTGCCGGGGGCTGGTTGGAAAAAGACGGTCAACCGGATTTGGTGAATAGGGGGGCG
>JAQCKL010000542.1 GCA_027592485.1 Cyanobacteriota bacterium | reverse complement strand
GGCTAGGTCATAGGCGGGGTCCCCTCCGGTTAAACCCACGTCGGTTATGTGGGGAAAGGCCGCCATGGGTTCATGGAAGGGCAGGCGAAATAGGCGATCGCACCCTTGAAAACAATCACTGATCCAATCGGCGATCGCGGTAAATTCCCCACCCCAAGGACGGTAAATGAAATCCCAGCCAAAGTTACTCAGCATCCAGCAGGGCACCCCAGCGGCGTGGGCTACGGACACCGCCAAGGGGGGAATATCCGCCAGCACCAGATCCACCTGGGCCATTTTGAGAAATTCGGCTTCCGCAGCGATTGTCTCCGCTGCCTGAGCCTGAATGGTTTTCAACGCGGCTAGGGTCGCGTCATAGTCCATGGTGAGACTGTCAGACTGCAGCACCCCCACATCAAACGCGACATGACGCCACTGAACCGGTTGGTGCAGGTAAGTTTTGAGCAACCATTGGGGTGCGGTGGTTGCCAAAATGATGTTTATCTCGGGGCAGCGTCGCTGGATTTCTGCTACCACCGCACTGGTGCGGGTGGCATGGCCAAAGCCATGGTTGGTAATTGCCACATAGAGCGTGGGGGGACGGGTCATGGTTAAGGCTCCCAACTTAAACATCTACGAAAAGAGGCCATCAAAAAAGCCCGTCCCCCAGGACGAGCCATTAAAGATCCTGCAGGGGCGCACGGCTGTGCGCCCGATTCAGAATTGATGATGCCAAACAAATGAATGGGTCAGCCAGACCTAGAGCTGAGGCACCAGTTGATCTTTATCCGGGACAGTGGTGTACTCCGCGACAATCTCACGGAACTCATCCCCATCAATGGTTTCCTTTTCGATCAGCAGGTCCACCAATCGATCAATCACCACGCGATTTTCGACCATGAGTTGCTTGGCTTCTTCATAGCAGCGCGCCACAATCAAGCGCACTTGGCCATCAATCCGGGAGGCAATGGACTCGGAATATTCCGAGCGATTTAACCAATCCCGACCCAAAAAGACTTCCCCCTGAGAGCCTTCTAGGGACATCGGCCCCAGATCGGACATGCCAAACTGAGTTACCATCTGTCGGGCCATGCCAGTTACCTGCTGCAGGTCATTGCCTGCACCAGTGGTCACTTCCGCATCCCCAAAGATGATGTCCTCAGCGGCGCGACCGCCTAAGGCACCGGTGATGCGGGCCAGAATCTGAGATCGGGAAATCAAGGATTGCTCTTCACTGGGGGTAAACCAGGTCAGGCCCTGGGCTTGACCCCGAGGAATCAAGGTGACCTTTTGCACCGGATCATGGTCTTTCACCAAGGTGCCGACAATGGCATGGCCGACTTCGTGATAGGCAATCAGGCGCTTGCTCTTGCTATCCACCAGTGGTGTGCCTTCCATCCCGGCAACGACGCGATCCACCGCATCATCCACCTCTAGCATGGTGACCCCTTCTTTGCGGCGACGGGCCGTGAGAATCGCTGCTTCATTCAACAAGTTCGCCAGATCGGCCCCGGTGAAACCAGGGGTGCGGCGGGCAATGCTATCCAGAGAGACTTCGTCCGCCAGCTTTTTATTGCGGGCATGGACCTTGAGAATCTCCAATCGTCCCTTGGCATCGGGCGGATCCACCATGATTTGTCGATCAAAGCGACCGGGACGGAGTAAGGCTTGGTCCAGCACATCGGCGCGGTTGGTCGCCGCAATGATGATGATGCCGGAATTACCCTCAAAGCCATCCATTTCAGTTAGCAACTGGTTCAGGGTTTGTTCCCGTTCATCGTTGCCGCCACCAATCCCAGCACCACGCTGGCGACCCACCGCATCAATCTCATCAATGAAGATGATGCAAGGGGCATTCTCTTTGGCTTTCTTAAACAAATCGCGGACTCGGGAAGCACCGACCCCGACAAACATTTCCACAAACTCAGAGCCAGAGATGCTGAAGAAAGGCACACCGGCTTCCCCAGCGATCGCTTTGGCCAGAAGGGTTTTACCGGTTCCGGGAGGACCCACCAATAGGGCACCCTTAGGAATCCGCGCCCCCACAGCCGTAAACTGTTCTGGCTTTTTCAGAAAGGTCACCACTTCTTGCAGTTCTTCCTTGGCTTCCTCAATCCCAGCCACATCATCGAAGACCACACCAGTCTTGGCTTCCATCATGAAGCGGGCTTTAGATTTACCGAAACTCATCGCCTGTCCTGGGCCACCGGGAACATTACTAGAGCGCCGGAAGAGGAAAAATAGCCCCCCAATCAACAGGAAGGGGAAGAGTAAGTTGCCCAAAATGCCCCAAAGTGCCCCGTCGCTGCGAGGGGGGTGGGAATCGAGGCTGACGTTAGAATCCTTGAGGCGGGTAATCAGTTCGGGGGTGTTGCCAGGTAAATCAACCCGCCACCGCTGTAAACGATTATCAATTTGAGGATCTACCGCTTCGATGATGGCCGTCCGACCACCATCGTAAAGATCCACTGCCGTCACCCGACCCGCATCCAAGTAGGTGAGGAAGCGGCCATAGGTCATGCGGGTATTGGCAGCGTTGCGGCCCATATCGCCCGTATTAGTTGAGAAAGCGCCCTGCGCAAAAAAGAACCCTACGACTAATATCGGTAGTGCCCATAGCAAGACAACTCGCCAGGAAAATTTCATAACTGAGTGGCCTCTAAAGCATCTTTAAACGTCAATCACAATTGGCATACAACGAACCGGTCATGGAGCAGTGCCGCTGTCAGCGTTACCGGTGACACAGCATCTATGAGGCTTCATTGCCAAGGCTGAACCCGAATATGCCGAAGTAATTATGAGGAATTGTTAACTAAATTTAACGTAATTTCCCAGGTCTAAGCAAATCATCGATCTGGGAGAACCCTGAAGTGAGGCCAGCCATTGCCTTTGATCGGCTCAATTACTACCCTAACATGGACCGCCAAACCCTTGTCAGTGGACCGATCCCCGGTTCAATTGCCAGTTCGCTGCGCCTTAATCTTGGCCGATCGCGATCGCTTCACTCAGCCGCCCCTGATCAAATTGGCGGTTGTGCAGAATGAGCCAGGAGTCCATTAAGTCTGGTCCTTTCAGATCTCCCATCAGGGCGGCCCGCAGGGATTTCATCACAAGGCCCTTCTTCACCCCTTGCTCTTTGACCACCTGCTTGATCAGCGCTTGAGCCGTCTCGATGGATGCCAGCGCACTGCCCTCAGCTAGATGGGTTTGCAGAGCGGTAAGCAATGACGCCACCCCCTCCTGCTGGAGATGTTGGGTTGCGGCCTC
>JAQCKL010000541.1 GCA_027592485.1 Cyanobacteriota bacterium | reverse complement strand
ACTGATGTATAAGCCGTAGCCCACCGGGTGAGGGGTTTTCATCCGGTCCAACCCTATGGCGAATAGCGGGGGTGGATCAGGGGCAAGGGGGCTCAAAACTGACATCGCCCGTTGCCCCCTGGTCTAAATTGAGGGCTGATACCCCGATCCTGGCCCGCTCAGGGAGGGGGATTGGGTCCTACAGTTGAGGGTCATTTTAGTGGCGATATCAGGACTGTCCGGTGAGTTGGCTGCCTTAACGGCAGCCTTTTTGTGGGCCATAGCCACGGTGCTGTTTGGTCGCCTAGGTAAGGCGCTGCCGCCTTTGGTCCTAAACCTGCTGAAGGGGATGATCGCGATCGCCTTTATTGGCCTCACCCTATTGATCCGAGCCGACATCGCCCCAGCATTACCCGCTAGGGCCGTGGGCTGGCTGGTACTCAGCGGCGTGATCGGCATTGGGTTAGGAGATACCGCCTACTTTGCGGCGGTGAATCAACTGGGGGCGCGGCGGGCATTGTTGTTAGAGTCCCTGGCACCGCCTTTAGCGGCACTGATGGCCTGGGTGGGGTTGCAAGAAGCGCTTGGGGCGATCGCTTGGGGCGGTATTTTTCTCACCCTATTGGGGGTAACCTGGGTGATTTCAGAGCGGGTGCCCGCTGCCAGCGAACACCAGGCGGTCTCCTGGCAAGGGGTGGCCTGGGGCATTTTGGCGGCCCTAGGACAGTCCACTGGATCGGTGCTGTCGCGGGCGGGCTTGGCCGACACCCCGGTCGATCCCCTTTGGAGCAGCTTGATTCGGATCGGTAGTGGCCTTGGGGTGCTGGTGATCCTGTTAGCCGGGCGGGGGCAGTTGCAAGACCCGGTCAAATCGCTGCGCATCCCTGGCATTTTGCCGGTGTTGACCCTGACCGCCTTCTTGGGGACCTACCTGGCGATTTGGCTACAGCAGGTGGCGTTCAAACAGTCGCCAGCAGGTATTGCCCAATCGTTACTGGCCACCAGCCCGTTATTTGTATTGCCCATTGCGGCCATGCTGGGCGATCGGGTCAGTGGTCGATCAATCTTGGGGGTTCTGGTTGCACTAGGAGGCGTTTGGCTGTTGGTGGGCATGGGCTAGCAGCGTTGCCGTAACACTACGTTACGATGACTGCATGGTCCCTTATTCAACTGGATGGCAATGGTAGAAAAAGTCAAAAAAACCGATGCAGAATGGCGTGAACAACTCACCCCAGAGCAATATCACGTAACTCGGGAGCATGGCACCGAGCGGGCCTTCACCGGGCCGTATCACGACAGCAAGGCTAAAGGCACCTACAGCTGCATCTGCTGCGGCACGGAGCTATTTAAGTCCGACACCAAGTTTGACTCGGGCACCGGCTGGCCCAGTTTCTGGGCACCGTCTAAAGACGAGAATGTAGCCACCAAATCAGATCGGACCTTCTTTATGGTGCGTACCGAGGTCCTCTGTGCCACCTGTGATGCCCACCTCGGTCATGTCTTTAACGATGGCCCCGCTCCCACTCGGCAGCGCTATTGCATGAATGGCACAGCGCTGGATTTCAAAGCGGAGTAGATAGCCGTTTGAAAATCAGATGACAGTAACAAGTCGTCAGTCACAGATTACTTTTGGCTGGCGACTTGTTACGTTTAACCTTTGGAGCCCTAACGAGCAGCATTATGGCGATCGCCCCCTCTCCCCCCAAGACCTACACTGCAGCGGAATATCTGGCGCTGGAGGTTGAGTCTGATGTCCGCAGTGAATATCGTCAGGGAGAAATTGTTGCGATGACCGGTGGAACCCCAGCTCACAACGAAATTATTGGCAACCTGATTTTCCTGATGAAGGCAGCTCTGCGAGGCCAACCCTACAGTGTCTTCGTCACGGACCAACGGCTTTGGGTGCCTGAGTCTGATATCTACACTTACCCGGATGCAATGGTTGTGCCGCGACCGGTGGAGTTGCAGACAGGGCGCAAGGATACGGTGATGAATCCGGTGTTGATTGCAGAGGTTTTATCAGACTCGACTGAAGGGTACGACCGGGGAGATAAGTTTGCGGCCTATCGAACGCTTCCCACATTTCAGGAGTATGTGCTGATTGACCAGTCTCGTCCCCATGTGGAGCGGTTTGTGCGGCAGGGAGAAAACCAGTGGTTACTGACGGAGTACAGCGGTTTAGAGGCGAAGGTGGCGTTGTCGTCGGTGGCGGTGGAAATTACTTTGGCGGATTTGTACGACGCGATCGCGTTTGAATAAAAACTGCATTCAGGTGGTCTAGCGATATCCGAAATGTTCAAGAGTGCCAAATTCTGTCCTTATTTAGTTTCGCCAAAAGACGACTCTGATGGCCTCATCAGGGCAGGTCTGAAAATTTGAGAACCACTCAATATTGAAATGACAATAGGTGGAAGGTTGACCTTCTGAATAAAGCTGCTTTATCTCGGCAAGGGTAAACCAAGAGGCGCTATAGACATCGTTATCCCAGTCTTCCAGAACATGCTTTCTCAGTTCAGAACAGATATCTTTTGGAAGCCCCCGCTCTCCTGACATTTCGTAGTAGTACATGATGTTGTCATATCCCCAGGGAGGGGCCATGTTTCGGGGGATATAAATCTGATTATCACAGTCTGTATCAAGCTCCATAGGTTCTCCTAGAACCCATTTTTCATCTTGAAGGACTTCAATAAAGGCAAACATTGCAGAGCCCATAAACCGTGAGAATCAAATTATATTTTCGGCCTCATTGCTAGCAAATCAGGCGTTATGCTTCTCTTATGAAAATTTCAGAGTTCTTCTTCAAACTTCTGTTAACTTTTATTCCCACCTCACCATCACTACAGTTTTGAACATCTTTGCCTTCAATCTGTAGTGATTCAATTACTGCATCAAAATATTCTTCTCGTTTTTTTATGATTAATGTATCGCCCACGTTTATATTGACAGAGTTTAAATTTAAAATAACAACTTGACCATTCATATAGAGTTCATTTGCAATGCCTATCGAGGTCAATCCCTCAGGCTCTAAGCAAATCAAGCCAGTCCTGAAAAGAGCATCTCTCACCTGTTCTTTATTGAGAATATTATTTTCAATAAGAAAATATGCTTTATATAATTCGTAGGTGGTCAGAAGACCACGATTATCTAGATTTGCATCTTTGACTTGTGCAGGCGTAAAAGGTGGATTTGAGCGAGATTTTGGGTAAGTGTCACAGGGGTTGAGAACAGGAGTTGTTGTGGAAGGGAGTAGTCAGTTAAAGTTTACCGA
>JAQCKL010000540.1 GCA_027592485.1 Cyanobacteriota bacterium | reverse complement strand
GTAAGTAATCTGCCATCTTTTCGAGAATGGCCTCATGGCGAAACGGTTTGCGGACAAAATCTTGACAGCCCGCTGCAATGACCCGGTCCCGCTCGTCCTCAAAGGCACTGGCTGTCAGGGCAATAATCACGGGGGCGGGCTCTAAATGGGCCGCCTGGATCTGGCGAGTGGCCTCATAGCCATCCATTACCGGCATGCGGATGTCCATCCAAATCAAATGGGGGTGCCACCGACAGGCAATCTCTAGGGCATGCTGTCCATTTTCAGCCGCTTCCACCTGAAAGCCACTGTGGCTGAGCAGCCGCACCAGCAATTGACGGTTGGCGTCATGATCTTCGACCACCAGGATGCGATAGTTCGGTTGATTGGGAGCCAACCGCTTGGGCGATCGCAAGGGCCGTTGGGGCAAGACCTGGGCTGGTTGAGCGCAGCGAACGGGCAGGGTAAAGCTAAAGGTAGAGCCTTGATCGAGGGCGGTTTCGACGGTGAGTTCCCCACCCATCAACCGCACAAACTGTTGGCTAATGGGGAGCCCCAGTCCCGTGCCCTCTTGGGAGCGGTGACCGGTGGCGGTTTGCACAAAGGGGTCAAACAATTGATCCATTTCTTCAGGGGCGATGCCAGAACCGGTATCGATGATCGCAAACTGCAGGGTAATATCAGCCTCCGCCCCATGGGTTGTCACACGGGTTGTCGGGGGAGGAGATACCTGCACCTGGAGACTGATGGTGCCCTGGTCGGTAAATTTAATCCCATTACCCAAAAGGTTCAATAGAACTTGGCGGAGTTTGGCCTCATCGGTCTCAATATGCTTGGGTACCGTCGCCTCCCAGTCGAACCGAAGCAGCAGTCCCTTGGCTTGGGCTCGGAGTTGGAGCATATCCTCTAAGCTGGCTAGGAGTTGATGCAAATCAAAGTTGCTGAGGTGCAGGGAAACGCGCCCGGCCTCGATCTTGGACATCTCTAAAACATCGTTGATCAGGTCGAGCAGGTGTTCACCACTGCGATTGACGATCGCTAAGGACTCTAGGGACTGGGGATCGAAGGAGCCTTCGCGCATCATGAGTTGGGTAAAGCCCAGGATGGTATTTAGGGGGGTGCGCAGTTCATGGCTCATGTTGGCCAAAAATTCACTCTTGGCCCGATTGGCCGCATTAGCCAGGTCGCGGGCTTGTTGCATAGAGGTTTCCACCTGCATGCGCTCCAATTCAGCGCCAGCCCGCGCCGCAAACAGTTGCACAATCAGATCACGGGTCGGATCCTCCCCCATGGGCTGGGGATCGAGCACCGCCAGGTGCCCCACCACCTGATGGGCCGAATTGATCAGGGGTACGCCAAAGTAGCTCTCTGCCTTCAGGGTGATCAAGTCCTGATCTTCGGGGTAGCGCGCTTGGATATGTTTGGCCCAAAACACTTTTTCCCCCGCCAATACTTGCTCGCAGGGGGTGCCCTTCAGGTCATAGGCAAAGTTGTCGCCGAGGCGATCTCCCTGCCAAAAGGCTAAGGTTTCTACCCGATCATTGCAGGCTCCCACACATTGCGACAGGATCACATATTTGAGGGATAGGGTCTCGGCTAGATACTGGCTGAGGGTGTGGAAGAAGTCTTCCCCAGTGGTGGCTGCGGTTTTTTCCAGAATCAGTTGTAGCGATCGCTCCTGGCGCTTACGCTCCGTGAGATCCTCTACGATGCCAACCATGCGATAGGTCTGGCCGTCATCATTGCGAATCGGAAAGGCCCGATCCCGTAACCACCGCACCGTGCCATCGGGCCAAAGAATTCGGTATTCTTCTTCGTAGCCACCGCTAGTTTGCCGATCCCAAACTTCAGCAATACGAGGACGATCTTCGGGGTGGAGCGTGGCCAATCGTGCTTGGGTGGTTTGAACGGCGGCCATTGTTTTCCCCCAAATCCGTTCATAGGCTGGGGAGATATAGGCTAGCTCCTCCTGGGGGAGATCACGAATCCAGAAGGCGCTCTCGATATGCTCCGCTAATTGCCGAAAACGTTCCTCACTGGATTTAAGCGCCGTCTCAGCCCTTTGACGCTGCTGTTGAATCTGACGGGTGCGAATAAACCAGCCAATACTCTGGGCCATGAGCTCAATAATTTCATGCTCATGGTGGTCAAACCCCTGCTCCCTGCTCTCCGTCGAGAAAAAACAGAGGGTGCCATAGACTTGGTTGTCCACCCAAATTGGGGTGCCAATATAGGACTCCCACTTTAGGGTTTGGTAGGCTGCCGTCTGGCTCATCTCGGGAGATTGACCAATGTGGTCGTAGGTGGTGGTTCTTTGCTCAGCAATGACTTGACCGCAAAAGACCGCATCCTTTAAAGCCATACAGGTATCCGGCGCTAGGTTTTGATTGGCCCCCTGGTCTGCATGGGTGGCCTGGATCACATAGTTCTGGCCCTGCACTGCACTGACTAACCCCCCATCAAAACCCAGGACCTGGCAACCGGTGGTGAGATAGTCCTCAAATAGCGTCTCAAAGGTTTCAAAGGCCGTAACGTTCAGGCGATGGAGCTCTCTGAGACTTTCACTAAAGGTGGCTAGGGTCTGGGACGTCTTGAGCAGATCCTGAGCGGCCACCTGACGGGTCGTAATATCTCGGTACTGCCACAGGTGTCCCTGCAGTTCCTGCCCGGTGACGATGGGAATGTAGTCCCGCGCAAAGATGCGGCCATCTTTGAAGTTGAGCTCTTTCTTCACCACCACTTGGCGCTGTTTTAGGATGGCCTCGGTTCGCGAGTTTTCGATCTCGGGGTTGACTAGGGCCGATTGCCAGTGGGATGTGACTTGGGAGCGGCCTTGCCCTAAAAGCGCCTGGGGAGAATCGGCCAGATTGAATAAGTTGCAGAGGGTTTGATTGGCTAGGACAATCTGGCCGGTTTCATCTTCCACCAAGATGCCCGCCTGGAGGTTCTCAATCAGGGTGCTTAACCGTGAGGTCGTCTGCTGGAGAAGGGTTTCGGCGCTTTGGCGATCGCTAATTTCCCGCTGTAACTGCTGATTTTGGGCAAGGAGTTCCTGTTTTTGCACCTGGTGCTGGTGTTGTAGGTGTCGTAGCTGTAGCTGATGGTGAATACGAGCATTAACCTCCGCCCCTTGGAAGGGTTTCGTAATGTAGTCGGCCCCCCCCACTTCAAAGGCTTTGACCTTGGCCGCTCCGTCTTGTAGCGCACTTAAAAAAATAATGTAACTACCTAGGTCCCTGCTACCAATGTTGGCGTTTTACCCTGTACGGCATTAGAGAGAATCTCAA
>JAQCKL010000539.1 GCA_027592485.1 Cyanobacteriota bacterium | reverse complement strand
GGGGCACCCAGGGAATCCAGCCGCCTTGCAAAAATAGGACATAGCAACTGCCATAGAGCCCGCCAATCATCGCCACCATGCCGAGGGCAAACCAAATCGGGCGGCGCACATACCAGGCAAAGATGGCTCCGCCCAATCCCCAGAGCGCGATCCATATCCCTTCGATGGCATCGGGCCAGCTCCACAGTAGGGTGCGATCATTCAAGACCGCGCTAATCAACTGACTGGTGGCCTGGGCATGGACCATCACCCCCGGCATCTGCTGGCTATCGCGCAAACCGCCGCTGTAGGGGGTATAGAAGGCATCTTTAGCCTCAGGGGTGGTCGCCCCAATCAACACAATGCGATCGCGGAACATTTCTGGCGGCACCTCTCCAGCCAGCACTTGGGTCAGACTCACTTGAGGGACCGCTGCCTCAGCCGCCCGATAATTCAGCAAAGTCTGGTAGCCCTCAGTATCTGCCCGTTGATAGCCACCGATTTGGCCATCTAGCCGCGCTAAGGTCACCGTCCCAACCCGAATATCGCCGCTGTCCGTTAATTCTGGCGTTAGTTCCTGGGCCAAGAAATAGTAAAACGAGAGCCGTGCACTGAGCGAAAACAGCGATTCAGGGGCACCGGGGAGGCGGGTGTTGCAGAGATGATCACCCACTGAGGTATCTAACGGAGGGGGGGCAGTGGCCACCAAGCTCCGCCGTAAAATCCCCCCCGAATCGACCGGCAAATCAGAGAACCCGACCTGTTCCTCAGGCATACCGGGCGGTGGAGCCACCCCGGTGTTGTCGGCACTACTGACCTTGCAAACCCCGACAATGCGATCGCTACTGGCCAAGATTGCCAACAGCGCTTCTCGCCCCGGCCCAATCGGCACATCGCGAAACAGATCCAACCCCACCGCAACCGGTTCAGCCGCTAGGATCACAGCCAATGCATCCGCAATGGTTTGGTCACTGATGGGCCATTCCTGGCGGGTCTGAATATCGGCTTCAGTAATTCCTACCACCAGCAGGCGATCGTCAGGGGCTTCACTGGGGCGTAAACGCAGCAGTTGGTCATAGGTGGCCAGTTCTGCCCCTTGGAGCAGCCCCAAAGCCCGTCCGCCCAACACCAATGCCGCCCCCCCCGCTGTGGCCATCACAATCGGATGTCCCAGCCGTTCCAGCCCATTGGTCACAACTTTCTGCCAGGAAGCAGCCAGTGTTTGTTCAGGAGGAACAGCCATAAACCAAATTAGGCAAAGGCATAGTTAAAGATCAGGTCCATACTAACCTCTGTTTTTCGCCTGATTGGGAACCGAATCGGGAATCTCGAAATCTCCAACATTATTGGGGATTTCGAGAGAATGAGTTGTAGACCTAGGGTAGGAGCTCTAAACTCGCTTGCTCTTCTGGCCTGGTCTAAACGGTTGTCTTGAATAGTTACGGACACCCTTGCACAGACGCGCTCCCGAACATCCCGCCGACCTAAATGTTGATGAAAAGTTTGGTGCAAAAGGTGTGGCCAGGCGCACCCACCCCAATCTTCGTCTCCCTCAACGCCGCGATTACCCCTCGTGGCGATTGAGCCTCACCCGCCGATCTTGCCCAGCCAGTTCTCTCTAACGCGTTCAACGATCTGTTCACTCTCTGCCCACCCCCCCGAGCAACCCATGTACAGTAGTCACCCATTCCGCACCCTCTTTTCTTTCAGCGCTGCGGCCCTTGTCTTGGGCGGTAGTTTTGGCTTGGCCCAGAAGCCTCTTATGGCCCAAGCTGGCCTCAATCTCAACTTGCCGGGTCTCAGTGCCCCTGGCAACCGGCAGTCGGGCTCAACCCGCAGTGAAACCTGCATTGCCCCAGATGCGGCGCTGCCATTAACGGCACTGATGCCGGAGAGTAATTACGGGCAGACCATTGATGGCTACCCCACCTTTTTCTTCTATCTGCCAGAAACCGATGCCGAGTCGGTAAGGTTTGTAATCTACAACGAGACCACCAATGATTTGTTCTATGAAGGGAATTTTTCACCCCAAAGCCAGTCCGGGATCATTAGCCTGGATCTGCCCGATAATGGCGTCCAAAAGGCCTTAGAGGTGGATCAGTCCTATTACTGGTATCTATCCATCGCTTGTAATGTCGAGGATCCCAGCGCCAACATTGTGGTGGGTGGTACCGTGGCACGAGTAGCCCCATCGGCAGCGGTTGAGCAGGCCCTCACAACGGCCACACCCCAGCAATTACCGGGTATTTATGCGTCAGCAGGTCTTTGGCATGATGCCTTGGTTGCTTCGGCTCAGTTGCGGCAGGAGGCCAGCGACTCGACGGCCTGGTCGGCCCTGCTGACGGCGGTTGACCTGGAAAATCTGCTCGAAGTTCCGGTGTTGTCGAACGGTGTCACCTTAGAGATCACAGCCGTTAATACAGCTACCAATCGTTAGGAACGACTAGAACATGCTGTAAACCAAGCCCACCCTAGCCTGGTTGCTAGGGTGGCTTTCCCATGGGGTATCAACCGCTATGGGAAAGTGGTGAGCCCGGTCATTAAACCCAGAGCGACTTTGGCCATGAAATGTAGGTTAAGGGTTTCGATGCGATCGCTCCCCTTGTGATAGTGGGGATTCCTCAGGAAGGAGGTATCCGTAACCATGGCGGCCCGGTAGCCCAAATCCCAAAAAGGGGCATGGTCACTCAGCCGTACCGCTGGGATCAGATGGCCTTTCAACGGCACCGGCAACCATTCACAGGGTGCTCCGGCCTTCACAATCTGCCGCTTGAATTGGATCAGATCAAAAAGACTGGGCAAATTACCAATCAGGCCAATAAAGTTGCCCTGACTGGGGTAAATCGCCCCTAACCAAGGCTTCGGGTATCGCTGGCTTTGGGAAGCCTCGTCGCAGTAACCCAGCATTTCAAGGGACAGCATGAGTCGAATCGCCTGACCCTCAGCCTTCAGCATTTGCCCATAGGCACGACTGCCCAGCAGGCCATACTCCTCCATGTCAAAGGCGACGCACCAAATGGGTCGAATCGGCGGGTGCTCGCTGGCATAGCGGGCCAACTCCAGTAAAACCGCCACCCCGCTGGCATTGTCATCGGCCCCTGGAGTCCCAGGCACCGCATCATAATGAGCACCCACCAACAGGGGTGCAGCCTGCTGCTGCCTGGGATCACGGGGCGGCAACTTAAGAATCCAGTTGTAGTGATCCTGGCCCCGCACCTGGAAGGCATGGCGTTCCACCGATCCCCACTGGGCAAGCTCCTCTCGAATGTAATGCTGCACCCACTGATGCCCCC
>JAQCKL010000538.1 GCA_027592485.1 Cyanobacteriota bacterium | reverse complement strand
GCCAGTCAGGCGCGGGATTTGCCCATTGGTCGCTTCCTGCTGGCCCCCCTGCAGTTGCGCAACCCGTCCCCTGAAACCTTTCGCCTTGCCCTCGAAAATGCTGGGGATAAAGAATTTGTCAAAATGCGCCGGGGGGACAAAATTCTGGAGACGATTGTGGCGATCGCCCCCCTCCTAGGGCTACTCGGCACCGTAACGGGCTTGATTGCCACCTTTGAAGGACTCAATATCGGCGGGGGCGGCACCGGCGAACAGGCCACCCAAGCCGCATCTGGGATTGGTGAAGCCTTGATTACCACCGCTGCCGGAATGGTGGTGGCGATTGTGGCGCTGTTGGTATTTCGGGTGATGGTGAGCCTGCAGGCCCAGCAGATGGATTACTTCTCAGAAGCCGGTAACGAACTAGAGCTGATCTACCGTCAGTACTGGCATGAGCCCTCCCTATTGGCGGCGGAACCGAACCACCGTGCCCCCATTGGAGAATCGACTGGCATACCCACTGGGGATGCCCTGAGCAGCGATCTCTATTAACTCATTTGCCGTTACGACCCCGTCCTATTTTTCCTCAGTAACCATGCGATTTCGGCAGCAGAGCGACGTTAAATCGCCCCAGGTAGACCTCATTCCCATGCTGACGGTGATGATGGGCGTCCTGGCGTTTTTTGTGGTGGTCACCATGACCCTGGGGAATGAGCAATTGGTGGAAATGAAGTTGCCGGGGGCGCAACCCGAGGCAGATCAGCCGCCGCCCCCCATCACCACCCAACCCTTCATCATTGAGCTAGATGCCAACGGCCAGGTGCGTTTAAACAATCAACCCATTGATCAAGAGGCCCTGAAAGGCCAGTTAGAAGCCTACCTCGCGCGCAAATCAGACAACATTGCCTACCTGTTGCCCAACCAGGAATTGCCCTACGAAGAAGTGATGCAGTTTTTAGGGGAAATGCGGGCCATTGGGGGCGATCGCGTCTCCCTGGCGATCGAAGAATAATCACTCCCTTACATTAAGACTAGTCAGTTCCATCACACTATGCGCTCCCGTCGCCGTCGTACCCCCAGCTCTCAAATCCCTGAGGTCAACCTCGTCCCCATGATGGACGTGCTGATGACGGTGTTGACCTTCTTCATCATCATTTCGATGACCCTGACCGGGCAGCAATTGCTGGGCGTTAACCTGCCCCAATCGGTTGAAGGGGCGATCCCTCAAAACGAAGCCGAAGCGGCCCCAGAGGAAACCCTGATTGTGGGTTTAGATAGCGATGGGGTAATTCTGCTAGAGGATAAAGCCATTACCTTTATTCAGCTCACCCGTCGCATTCAGGAGTACTTTGCTAGCAACCCTGAGGGCAAGGTGATTCTGAAGGCAGATCGGGAATTGTCCTATCGGGAAGTGGCCCAATTCTTGACCCAGCTCCGCGATATTGGCGGTAACCGGGTGTCCTTAGCCGTTGAATAGGCTTTTCTTTTAGCTCAGTTGAGCCAACCAGTGGGACAGTTGACAGGGTTGCCCAGTGCCTCTCGTGAAGGCCAGGTTTTGCGCGACCATAAAGACAGGTAGAGCGAGGGCCGGTTTATACCTGCCCCGACCGCTCAGCTCAACAGTCATTGCGAGGAGGGGTTTTAAAATGCTTGCCCAAACACAAACTCAATTCCGTCGGTCGCTGGTTATGGGTAGTGTTGCGGCCCTATGCGGTATCGCGCCTGCCCTGGCTGCTCAAATTGCGAGCTTTTCGGGCACCACCGTCGGCACATACGCGCTCTCTAACATTGCCCTTAGTGATCAAACCGGTACCCCCTGCGTGGGCTATGGTGATCAAAACCCTGACCATAGCTTCAACCTAGACCACACGGCCAATGCCACGATCACGGTCGATAGTAGTGGTGACACAACCCTACTGGTGCGGAATCAACGTACCGGTGCGATCTACTGTGGGCAAGATATTAGCCGCAGTAACCCAGATGATTCGATTACGGCCAGCCTGGGCTCAGGTACCTATGACGTTTGGGTGGGATCCCACACCCAGGGCGGTCAAATTAGCTATGGCCTGACGGTCAATGAGTAGGGGTATCCCTCCTAATCGTCGGTCATTTATACCCCCCCGCCAAACGCTAGGATAGTTGAGGAAATCTTTACTACCGATGAGGGGCAGGGCAAGTGCTAGAAACACTGAAAGTGGATTTCCGGATCATCTTTGAACGGGATCCGGCGGCCCGCAACTGGTTGGAAGTCTTGTTTTGCTATCCCGGCTTGCAGGCGCTGCTCTTCCATCGGTTTGCCCATCAACTCTGGTCTATGGGTTTACCCTTCATCCCTCGACTGATCTCCCACTGGGCCCGTTTTCTAACGGGCATCGAAATTCACCCTGGTGCCACCATTGGCCAGGGTGTTTTCATTGACCACGGTATGGGGGTGGTGATTGGGGAGACGGCGATTGTCGGGGATTACAGTCTGATTTACCAGGGGGTCACCTTGGGGGGCACCGGCAAGGAAATGGGCAAGCGTCACCCCACCCTGGGCGATAACGTCGTGGTCGGGGCAGGGGCCAAGGTTTTGGGCAATATTGAGATTGGCAATAATGCCCGCATCGGGGCAGGGTCTGTGGTGTTGCGGGCGGTCCCCGCTGATTGCACGGTGGTGGGTGTGCCGGGGCGTATTGTTTACCGATCGGGGGAACGGGTGGGACCTTTAGAGCATGGCCGTCTACCGGACTCCGAAGCCCAAGTGATTCGCGCCTTGGTAGACCGGATTGAAGCTTTGGAGCAACAGCTCAATCGTTTAACCGGGGAGGATGAGCCCTCTTCTGAGCGGCCTCCTGCCACAGCAAATGAGGTTATGGTGGCAGCGGCAGTGGGTCACTCAGCAATTGAGAGCGATCACGACCGCTGTCGCCTGAGCGATCGCGTCATCGAAGAATTCCTGGGCGGCGCAGGTATCTAGGTGCTGAGCAACAGCATTAATTGTTGAATATTTGGCGTCGGGCTGGTTTTACGGTGCGCATCAAGAGCAGCTCATATCGCTCCAAACTGGATGCGGCGCGGTGATTAGGAATGTGGGATAGAGCAGGGGCAGTCAACTTGGGTGCAAGGCCAGGGGAGTTGTGTGCTACCTTAGCGGTGATCCGTGTTTTCCCTGAGACTTTAGGCTAGAAGTGAGCCCAGGTTCTTTACTGTAGGCAAAGCCCTATGGGTAATATTTTTTTGTCCTATGCCCGCGCCGATGGCCAAGCAGCAGCGACCCGCCTGAGAGCAGAATTTGAGCGTTGCATCTAACTATGCCTTATAAGTATGAC